>CALYPO010000126.1 GCA_945276085.1 uncultured Gilliamella sp. | reverse complement strand
TTATATCATTTCTTGATCAGGATGATTTTTACCTTCCAAATCATATTAAAAAGTTACTCAAAGCCGTCGAGTGGGACAATACTAATTTTGGTTGGGTTTATGCGGATTTATCTGAAGCTGATGAAGATGGAAATATAATTAGGATAAATATGCTTAATGGGGTTACGAATGGGCTTTACCCGAAAACCGATTTAATTATGATGATTAGTCATGATATGTTTGTACTTCCCTCTGCAGCTCTCATTAACAGACAAGCATTTGAAGATGTCGGTGGATTTGACCCGCAATTTACAGGCTATGAGGATGATGACCTTTTTCTGAGATTGTTTCGACGAGGATGGTCTAATTATTTTTTTCCAGAACCGGTAACTGTATGGTGCATTAACAGCAATAGTACTTCTTACAGCATCAAAATGAGTCGTAGTCGCTTAAGGTATATAACAAAACTTTGGGAGACTTTTCCTGATCAACCTGATCGCCATCTTTTTTATACGAGATTGCATTGTACCGCGTTTCATGCCGATTCTGACGGGAGAAGCACGCCAAGCAGTCAGGAAGCCAAAAACTCCTCAGCAAATTAAGATGTATGAACATCGTGAAGAGTTTCTTTTTAATTTTGGATCAATTTTTTGATCTCATTACGTATAAGACAAAGTTAAAAACTCGTGTTCGGCGCAAATTACAAAAACGTATCTTAAGACTTAAAATAAAACGGTGGTTCAAGAAACTTATTCGTCGATATTAAGATTTGTTATTTTTCATATCACTAGAAATCCAAACCACCGATCTTAATGAAGTTGACGAGTGTTACGCATTACAATGAACCCATCAACTTCGTTAAAAACCGATTTTGCTTATTAGGAGTAATGATTTTCACAATAAAATTAAAGTTATGATCACGTTTTTAATACAGCTTTTCCTACAATTTCCAACAATCGCTTTTGAAATACACTTGACGAAAAGTGTTTTTCAAAAACCGAACGTCCTTTTGCACCGATAGCACTCCATTGGTCCGTTATTTCAAGTGCATCTTCGATAGCTTTGGCAATTCCTTTCGGTGTTGTTTCCGTAATAATAAATCCCGATTTATTGTTTTCAATATATCGACTCGTCCCTGTTTCCTTCGTGCACATGATCGGCACTCCAGCTCCTAACGCATCTATTGAAACGATAAATAATGTATCGCTTCTTGAGTGAACAATAACAAGGTCGGATATTTCGGTTTCAAGGATGCAATTCACCTTTAACCGAGACATTTTTGTATTTTTTAGCGGTAATTTCCAGCTGTTCTTTAAATTCTGGCGTTAATGTTCTACCGAAGAATCTGAGTTTAAACTTTTCACGGTTTTTTGGTTAGACATGGAAATCTAAAGTCGGTTTATAAAAACTTTATATTATCAGATTTTTATTTTATAGTTCTAGCTTAAAAATTATTGGATAGAATCATAAAAAATGAAAATTTCTCTTGTTGTTCCTGTCTTCAACGAAGAAGATACTGTCGCGGTTTTTTACGAAGAAGTTCGGAAAGATAAAAAGCTCGACCAATGGCAAACCGAGATTGTTTTTATCAATGATGGCAGTATAGACAAAACCGAAGAAGTCCTTGCCGGTTTGGCAAAAAGCGATAATCTTGTTATTTACCAATCATTTACACGGAATTTTGGCAAAGAGGCGGCGTTGTTTGCCGGGCTTGAATGCGCAACGGGCGATATTATTATACCGATTGATGTTGATTTGCAGGACCCGCTTGATGTCATTCCGAAAATGATTGAAAAATGGCAGAAGGGGGCTGATATTGTTCTTGCCAAACGTATTGACCGCAGTTCTGACAGCTATCTCAAGCGCCTGACAGCCAAATGGTTCTATAGAATCAATAATAAGATCAGTTCACCGAAAATCGAGGAAAACGTCGGCGACTTCCGGCTGATGACGCGGGCAGTGGTTGACGATATAAAACTTCTTCCCGAGCGTAACCTGTTTATGAAGGGCATTCTTTCATGGGTTGGCGGGCGTACCGAAATTGTCGAATATAAACGTGCCAACCGTGTGGCCGGTAAATCCAAATTTAACGGGTGGAAGTTGTGGAATCTGGCACTTGAAGGCATTGCATCCTTTTCGACCGTACCTCTGCGTATATGGACCTATATTGGTATTTTATTTTCAAGTCTGGCATTTTTATACGGGCTTTATATGATTATCGACACAGCCCTATTCGGCAATCCGGTCAAAGGATATCCGTCTTTATTGACATCGATCCTTTTTCTTGGCGGCATCCAGCTGATTGGAATTGGCGTTATCGGCGAATATATCGGTCGCATTTATATAGAAGTAAAAAGAAGGCCACGATATATAATAAAAAGAGGAAATAAAATTGATCGTGAGTGACCAAAAAAAATTCCGTTCTTTATCATCTGGTATTTTTTGGTTTGGTATTGTTGCGGCTATTATTACACCACCTTTGTTCTTTTTTTCATTGAACAACTTCGATTATGCCAAACCACAGAAAGCGACTGCGGACAACAATGAGATTCTGTATTATGTTGACGAATGCATAGTAAAAAAGCATTCAA
>CALYPO010000125.1 GCA_945276085.1 uncultured Gilliamella sp. | reverse complement strand
AAGGAAACCCAAGGCGCAAGCGCCATTTGAACACGCGATGCCGGGGCAAGTAAACCGTTCTGCCCTTTGCGAATTTCACGCAACGCAAAACTATAGAGTTGTAGCTTGTTGTTATTGGCGGGGTCGTTTTTCACCATCTCCAAAGCGTTGGAAATACGTGCGGCTGGCGATATGTACGCCCGCGGTGGTAATACGGGAGTTAACAATCCCATTATGACCCCTGCAAGTGAGGGATGAACACCAAAAACCATCAACCCCCACCACAGAATAATGCCTGGAACGACATATATCCATGGCTGTTCAATTCCTATCCATTGAAACAACAAAATCAATAAGATTGCACCAAAGACAAAGGGTAACCCCGTTACATCAAGATTACTTGAATAAAAAAGCGCAATAACGATTATTGCTATAATGTCATCAATGATTGCCAAAGAAAGCAAGACTACTTTTAGATTGGAAGGAATAGATTTTCCTAAAAGCGCAAGAATACCGACAGCAAAGGCGATATCTGTTGCTGTGGGAACTGCCCAACCATGGCTAGTTTGGGTATAACCATTAAAGGCGAAGTAGATAAAGGCCGGAAAACAAACGCCGCCAATAGCAGCAATAATAGGCAATAAAGCCAGTTTAATTTCAGCTAACGCCCCTTCATGAAGCTCGCGACGTATTTCCAATCCTGCAACCAGAAAGAACACGGTCATTAAAACATCATTGACCCAAAAATGGAGATTTTTAGAAAAAGATAATCCGATGAATTCGATACCCAACGGTTGTCGCCAGAACTGCTCGTAAATTTCACTATAGCGCGAATTGGCGATAATGAGTGCAACCGTTGTCGCAATTATCAGGACAAGGCCGCTGACTGCTTCAATATGAATAAAGCGATCGAGAGTTGAAAATGTCTTTCCGGCAAGTATCGCCGCGCGATTCGGCAAACGCTTTGAACATGAGGTTCTCATCAAGCACGCTCCATGAGATGGCGGCCCGACCAACCTGAAACCTGCCCGAAAACAATTTTCCGAACACCCGAAAAGTGTTTAACAATTTAACGATTGTTATGCAACAAGTAATTTTAATATTTTTAATGTAAACTATAATTTAAATATTCGTTATATATTGTTAAATTTAAAACGTATTTAACATCCAATATGATATTTAAAACAACGAAATAATATAACTTTTTGTTTGCAAATGAAATGTTAAAATTTTTTCTTAGAAAAACACCGACATTGGGATTTGATTCAAAAAGTGCGATTATAGTTGGGAGCAGCCCTTTAGCGTCACAGCTGGCTAATTGTAATCTTGAATGTTTTTACAAAATAGCCGTCAATCATGCATGGCATATACGCGACGATTTTGATTATCTTGTCTATCCTGATGATTTTCCTGATCGCGAGAAGCCACAAAAGGAAGATTGTTTCTCCGGCATTCAAATATCAAATATTGATTATATGAAAGCTATTGATAAAGCAGGTGGTATTATCTTTGCCGGAGCGACAATGGCGTTCGCTACCGGTTATTGGGCGGTTAGCAACATTAATTCCAGATTAATCGGCTATTATGCAAGCGATATGGTATATGACCAAAAAGACGGACAAACACACTTTTATGGAAAAGTGTGCACCAGATCCGCTGAGAAAAGACGTTAGTCTAACATCGTTGGAAGCAAGGTCCGTTCGTTTGTTTGCATGGGCACCACGCCATGATAAACTTCTGGTCAATTTCTCCAACGCGGAAAAGAGCCGTTTGGTATTTCCTCGTGTGCCACTGCAACAATACCAAACAATGACTCCGCCTAGACAATTAAAACTAGGAAAAGTCTGGTTAGAATTTCAAAAAATATCGAAAGAGATCGAAAGAATTGAAAAAAAAGCTCCTTTTAAAGCCCTTGATTGGAATTATGTGCCGCTGATAGCTACGGATGAACATCGGAGATTTATCGAAGAATTAGATATGCGATGGAATGATGCTATCCCTTATTTAAAAATTGGTTATGAAAGATATTGTGAAAAAATATTAAATTGAATATAAAACAACAATTAAGATAAAATTCTTTATTCGACAAAAATGTATTTAATATATTAGTATAATAAATATATTTAAAAAAATATTTATCTATTATTATATAGAAACATCTTAAAAAATTTTAAGTATATTCAGTAGAAAAACTTTCAGTCCGGTTCCCTATGTTTAGGGTGAATTCTCGATAACATTAGAAAACATGACCAAAGTCATAAAGTCTCTATTTGCCCCAGTTTTTCACCAAGTTTCGGGAGAAAAAAATTGGGTAGGTTGCTTCTTCTGCGATCATCATTCATTTTTAACTGTCAGATCAACCTTGTTAAGTGCTGTTGCGAGATCATTCTGTAAAGCTGTTTCAAGCTCGGTTGCAGTCAAGCCTTTATTGTCTTTTGCTTGAAGCGATATTTTGAGGGTACCGGGCTTTTTCGCAAATGCACCGAAAGCCGACGAAATTTTTTGCGCTTCATCATGATCTTTCAGTAACATTGCCGGGCTTTTTGTCATGACGACATAAAAATCATCATACAATTCTTGCTTAAGGTCGTGTTTGTTGTCATTCAAATTCTGCGCAAGATAGGTGAAAAGCTTATCAA
>CALYPO010000124.1 GCA_945276085.1 uncultured Gilliamella sp. | reverse complement strand
CCTCTATCGGTTTATTTGGATCTAAAATCACAGCAGCAGTAACAACATCACCACACAGAGGGCCTCGTCCAACTTCGTCAACTCCGGCAATTAATGTGGCATCAGGGTAGGTAAATTCTAACAACAATGTGAATCCTCTAATACATCAAGTACAGCTTGTGCTGCTTGTTCATCTGCATTACAACGAATTTGTTTATGCAAAGCTAAAAATGTCGCTTTTAATTCGGTATTATCACTTTCTAAAAAAGGAAGAACATGATTAGCGATATTTTCTGGTGTACAATCATGTTGTAGCAACTCAGGCACTATTTCTTTACCTGCTAAGATATTTGGTAACGACACATAAGGCGTTTTGATTAACTTTTTAGCCAACCAAAACGTAAAAGCTTTCATTTTGTAACCGACAACCATTGGGCATTTAGCTAACATACATTCAAGAGCAACCGTTCCAGACGCTAAAATTGCCGCATTACTGGCAATCATTGCTTCACGAGCATGACCATCTAATAACTGCACATTAAGTTGTGGTGCGATTTCAGCTTTAATTCGCTCAAACTCTTGTCTCCTTTTCTCATTTGCTAAAGGAACCACAATATGTAAATCAGGAAATTTGTCACGTAGCAATTGAGCCGCCTTTAAAAAAGGCTCAGATAATAACGTCACTTCAGCATGACGGCTGCCAGGTAAAAGTGCTAAGCATTGGCAATCAAGCGGGATACCTAATTGTTGACGCATTGCGGTTTGATCTGGTTCTAAAGGAATGTCATCAGCCATTTTATGACCAATAAAACGACAAGGAACATCAAATTTATCGTAAAAGGCTTTTTCAAAAGGAAGAAAAGCTAAGATAAGATTAGTATTTCGTTTAATCTTAAACACGCGCTTTTGTTTCCAAGCCCAGACTGATGGGCTCACATAATGAATAGTTTTAATACCAGCTTGTTTGAGTTTACCTTCTAATGAAAGATTAAAATCAGGCGCATCAATACCAATAAATATATCAGGTTTTAGTTCAATAAGACGTTTAGTGATATCTCGACGAATAGCTAAAATACGACGTAATCGACCTAATACCTCGACAATGCCCATCACAGACAGCTCTTCCATTTCATACCAAGCTTTACAGCCTTCAGCTTGCATTTGTGGTCCAGCAATTCCAACAAATTGAATATTTGGATGGTGTTTTTTGAGAGAACGAATTAAACCTGCACCTAAAATGTCACCAGATGTTTCACCAGCGACAAGTGCTACAGTTAAAGCTTTATCAGTCATTAACGAATAATGCCACGAGTCGAACGAGCAAAAAAGTCAGTAAACAGTTGAACTTCAGGGTACTGTTTAGCTAACGATTCAATTTCAACTTTGGCATCGTCAAGGGTTAACCCATTTCGATAAAGAATTTTGTAAGTATTACGAATAGCTTGTAGTGCTTCTTTACTAAAACCTCTACGTTTCAATCCTTCATAGTTAACGCCATGTGGTGTTGCATGATTGCCTTGTGCAATAACATAAGGAGGAACATCTTGGGCAACACCAGAACAACCACCAACCATTACGTGAGATCCGATAACACAAAATTGATGTACAGCTGTCATACCACCAATAATAACATGATTGTCTAACTGCACATGACCGCCAAGCGTTGCATTATTCGCTAAAATACAATTATTACCAATAATACAATCATGAGCAACGTGTGCATTAATCATGAATAAATTATCACTACCAATACGCGTTAACTCCCCCCCTTGAACAGTGCCGCGATGAATCGTCACACTTTCACGAATCATATTACGATCACCAATTTCAGTACGAGTTGGTTCTCCACGATATTTTAGATCTTGGTTAACTTCACCGATTGAAGCAAATTGATAGATTTGATTATTTTGACCAATTTTGGTGTGGCCATTAACGACAACATGTGATTTTAAAAAAGTGCCATCACCAATTTCAACATGTTCACCAATATAACAAAAAGGCCCGATTTTGACGTTATCACCAATCTTTGCCCCCTTTTCTATTACTGAACTTGGGTGTATTTCCGTTGCCATAGCAATTCCTTAATACATTTGGGATATTTCAAAATCAATATTATTTACGAGCACACATCATTTCGGCTTCACAAACCAGTTTACCATCAACTGTTGCAACACCATGGAACAATGCAATACCACGACGCTCTTTAATATATTCAACATCAAGTACGATTTGGTCACCTGGTACTACAGGACGTTTAAAACGCGCTTTATCGATTGAAGCAAAATAATAAAGCTGTCCTGGCGATAACTCTTCAATACTTTTAAAAGCTAAAATTCCAGTCGCTTGCGCCATCGCTTCTAAAATTAGTACACCAGGGAAAATCGGTTTATTTGGAAAGTGACCTTGGAAGAATGGTTCATTAAAAGTAACATTTTTAATGGCCTTTAATGTTTTGCCTTTTTCATAACTAAGTACGCGATCAACCATTAAAAATGGGTAACGATGAGGCAGTAAACTTATGATTTCTTCAATATCAAGGGTATTAAGTTCGGTAGTCAAAATAGCTATCCTTATACAATATTTACTATAAATTGGATCTATTATAACTGAGGATACCACTTTCACTCAAGGAGTGATTTTTCAGTGTATTTTTACAGTTTTCAATAACAAATAAACCTAATTTTATATAAAAGATGCTTAAAAAATATTTTGT
>CALYPO010000123.1 GCA_945276085.1 uncultured Gilliamella sp. | reverse complement strand
AAGACGGTTTAGTGACCAGTGTCTATCGTAATGTTGGCGACAACATCAAGATGGGTGTGGGTTACAACTTCACGGATTATAACGACAACTTAACACGCTTGAACTACCGTTCACATGGTTGGTTTGTCAATGTAGTGGGGAGTTTCTAATGAACAGTTGGCAAAAAGTTAACAGTGGTCAAATACGTTTACCCGTGCAAATAAAATCAGACCTAAAAGCTGAAAATCGAAAAGAAGAGAATTTACGCATATCAGGAGAGAAGATAATGCGAATTAAGTGTAATGCAACAGCGAAAATGAATGCTAAAAAAAGATCTTGGGTTGATGTTTTTAGTTACAAAGCGATATTACAATGTCTAAAATGGATGTTGCTATCCACCTTTATGTCGTTAACAGTTGTATCGGTAGCTAATGCAATTCCAATAGCGGGAAGGGTATTTTTAGACTACGATGATACCGCAAAGAATGTAACCTTTCCGTTACAAGGCTTATCCGTGACATTAAAAGATGATCAAGGTATTTTAATATCAAATGAACAGACAAACGATAATGGCCAGTATAACTTTGAAGTTAACACTTTAGGAAATTATATCGTTGAAATAGCAACCAATAATGGGGAAAGCGTTTCCAAAAACGTAACTGTTAGAGGGGCAACAGGTGAATTAGGTCAAAACCTCTTTTTAAAAGGAAAAGGGGGAACTATTCATCTAAAAGTTAAAAATGGTACAGATGCAGGTATTAACAACATTCCTGTAAAAATGAGAACTCAATCAACGGTTGGGATGGTAACCAATACGGATAATAATATCGTATTAAAAACAGATAGTAATGGCGAAATAGAGATAAAAAATACATTATTACAGGTTAAATATGAGGCTTTTTTTGATAAAGACGTTGATCTCTTTTTAAAAACTCGAAATTATAAATTATGGGATGTCATACTACCAGATAATAGTCATCAATATGCTGAACTTATTTCTTTTAAGATGGAAGGTTCAGATCAAAGTGGGCAATTTAATCTTAAACATCGTAATACCAATTCTGTTGATGGTGTTGTTGTGGTTGATAGAAATAACAACAATACCTATGAAGCTGATATTGATACTGGTCTACAAAATATGAGGGTCGAGTTGTATTATTCCGGTACAACAACCAAAGTAATGGGAACCGATACCGTTATTACAGGTGGTGATGGTAAATACAGCTTTAGTGATCTCGCTGTTGCAACTTATGATATTCAGGTAACAAATGTCACTTCTCCACCTTTTACTACTGATAGTAAAAACAGGGCAAAAGCACAATTAACAATACCTGACTCAACTGGGGTGCCTAGTGGTCCTAATTTCTTGTTTCAATTAGATCCTAACGATACATCTTTATCCAGTATATCTGGAAATGTGTTTGTACTAGGACCTCAGCAATATATTATAGCAGGCCCAGATTCAGGTAAAACGGGCAATAATATTCCGCTTGCGGCTCAAGGTAGTACAGGACTTAATACCACTGTCGAACTTTACCAACATAATGGAACCG
Source organism: uncultured Gilliamella sp. (assembly GCA_945276085.1). Classification (GTDB taxonomy): domain Bacteria; phylum Pseudomonadota; class Gammaproteobacteria; order Enterobacterales; family Orbaceae; genus Gilliamella. Next base: position 1,237 of record CALYPO010000123.1, on the reverse strand, counting down.
ATTGGGAAAAAATTGCTTATCAATTTACCGGTAATTTGGGCGCCTATCAATTTGTCGGATTAGTAAAAAACAAAGATTATAAAGTTGTTGTCACAGAGTCAAATATAAATTTAAATAATACTGTTTTTGTCAATGACACAGACGGTAAGTCAACCAGTACCTCCTCTAAATCAAGAAGTACGCATAAAGGAAAAGTCACATTAAGTAATGGTACACAAGCTAACATTGCTGCTAAAGAGATTATCGTACCCAAACTTAACGAGAGAAAAACCAACCAAAACTTTTGGTATTCACCAATACGTAAAGATTTAGGTAATTTATTAGTCGTCAATTATTTGAAAACAGCCAATGGAAATTGGAGCTGGAGTTCAACAATTAATGGGCTTGAAGCAATTACCGCCAGTACTTATACTAAAATAGCCTTTTTTGAAGAAGATGGTGTGACTCAAGCAACCGATTTACAAGGTAATAAATTAGAAGTCAGCTATCAAAAGCCGGGTTTTTATGGCGTAAGAGGCTCACAAAATTATCCTATCGATCATGCGGGTTTATTTTATTATTCTGTTGTTGAATATGATAAGGATAATTTGGATTATCCCGAATCATATAATGGCGAATATTCGGTTAATGTTGCACCGGCTAAAACTTGGGGAGATACCATCTATTTTACACCAACAAGACCCAATACGATTTCCGGATATGTTTATTTAAATAATAGTCATTCTGGTACTTTGGGTACTTATAATCCAAATCAAGATATACCAATTAAACAAAATCGGGTTACTCTGGAGCGTAAAGTATTTGGAAAATGGACAGTTATCACTGAATTTGCAACAGATAACAAGGGTTATTACAATTTCACCAATTTGCCTAATGGAGAGTATCGTGTTACGGCTAAACAGGAGTATGGTGGCGACAGTAATATCAAGGCTGGCGATGTTGATTTCGAAAATAATGATCAGAATAGCGGTTCAAGTATCGATCCTAATGATAATAAAAAAACGATATCAAGCATTGTTGTTAATGCGAGTGGTGGTAACAAATATAACAGGGATACTAACATCTGGTATAAATTGAAAATTAATGAAGATGTTCTTCGTGGTTCAGTACTGTTAGATACATGGTTAGGTGATGGTGAGATACAAACCGGGCAAATGTACAATGCTAATGACTTACCATTAAAGAATGCTATTGTTTTACTTTGTGAAGATGACGGTACCAATGATTGTACTGAAAA
>CALYPO010000122.1 GCA_945276085.1 uncultured Gilliamella sp. | reverse complement strand
AAGAGCCAATTAAAAAATAATCTTATCTATTTGTAAACGATACATTGTCATCATCAACACAATATTCGTATTGTTTAATCTTCTCGTGATAGGTATTTGCTATCGCTAATTTAGTATTTCAAATTTTTCTGCTTTTTGGCTACCCTTTTAGCTAGTAACACCGCGAATAAATCGTTTATTTGATAATATGTGGGAGTGGTATGAAAAAAAAATCTTTGTATGCCAGTGCTTTTGCCTGTCTAACTGTATTGGCTTTATTTTTATATGGGGGTGGTAAAATGGCTGATTCAAAACCAAGTGAGTATACTGGGTCAATTAAAAATACTGCTGCCAAGCTGACCAAAGTGGGTGATGCTTTTAACGCACCTACCGGCATCGCGTTTGACAGTACTGGCGCAATGTATGTTACCAACTGGTCTGGTAATTCAGTGGTTAAAATCAAAACTAATGGTGAACGTGAAACCATTTATGACAACATTGCATCACCTGCCGGTATCGTCATTGATGCTCAAAATAATATTTTCGTGTCATCTTACAGTGATGATTACATTTTAAAAATTACTCCTGATGGCAAATCAGAAAAAATTTCAGATGGTTATCACACGCCAACTGGTATTGCTTTTTCAAATAAAGGACAGTTACTGGTTACCAACCGTTCCACCGGAGAAATTGTTGCCCTGGATTTGCAAACTGGGCGTAAACAGATCGTAGCCAAAGGATTATCCACACCAGTGGGCGTGACGCAATTACCAGATAATAGTTTGGTTGTTTCCCAATATAGCGGACGTCTGACATTAATCCAACCAAATGGTAAACAGGTTGAGATTGGCTCAGGTTTTAATCGTCCAGGTGTCGGAATCGTGACTATTGCGCCAACCGTGGTAGCCGTGATCGATAATGGTGCTGATATGGTTAGAAAGATTGATGTAAAAACGCAAAAAACCACCACGATAGTTTCGTCCATCTCTGGAGCTGTAGCATTAGCCTATCACCAAAATCATTTTTATATTGGCGGATGGGGTAATGGCACCATCTATTCCTATCCCAATGAGTAAAATGGTCTAAATCATTGACTTATTTTGCTAAGCGATTAGATCACCGTTACATTCTGTAGCGCATAATCAGACAAACATTAAAACTTATATCGGCTAAAAGCCGATATAAGTTTTTTAATTCTCAACCACTCTTACTTGACCTCAGCACAGCATTGCCAAAATCAACTGATCAAAAAAGTTAAGTTTTAAGCTGATATTCCAGATATTTTAATTCTCTTTGGCCCGGGTTAATTTTATTCCCAATAAAGCCAGTGCAATATTTATTATCGCCAGAATAATGCAAGTAAAGATTAACCCATCCCAATTCAGTTTTGCATAGAGTATTCCTAAAATATAGGATCCGATACTACCGCCAGCCAGGCAAGACAATAGATACAGTGACGAAATGGCTCCGCGTGAGCTTACTGGCACTATCTGATTAAGCATAGAGATCACGATCGGTTGAATACCAAAAACAAAAAAGAACAAAGCAAATATACCCAAGGCGATAAGTAACAAGTGCGTACTGAAGCCGATAATGATTACTGCAGCCATCACGCAAATCAGATAAAGAGGTAATAATTTTTGTATACTGATTTTTTGGGATAATTTACCCGTAATGACAGCGCCGATAACGGCACTCATTCCGGCAAAATTAAGCCATCCAAGTGTAGTGGATGATAAATAGAAAGGAGCACCTTTTAAATAAATCGTTAAAAAAGATGATAAACCGAGATAAACAAAAAAGAGGATAAAGCCTACTAAAAGAAATATATTTACCTGTTTATTCAACAGTAATTTACCAGCCAGCAAATATGTTTCAGTAATCCTGATCCCGCTATGGTTGCTCGCACCACTTTTTATACCCATTGGAACAAAAACACTGGCTAATATGATAAAAGCAGCATATATAACAAAAGCATATTGCCAAGAACTCTTATCAGTCATAATAGCGACAATACTGCGGCTAAATATAATGCCAATAATTGATGCAGAAATCATTAATCCCATTGCCTGGGCCAATTTATCATTTGGCGTGTTTTTTGCGGTATAAGCAAATAATGCCGATGGCACAGATGCAGCAAAAAAACCGATTAATGACATAATAATCAGATAGAGATTGAATGATTGTACTTGAACCGACAAAATAAGACAGACTATGGTTCCGATGCTGCCAAATAAAACCAAGAATTTTGTGGCTACTCGGTCAGATAAAGGACCATAAATGAAAAATGAAATAGCATAGAAAAAACATGACAAGCTAAACACCCGACTTGCATAGACATGATCAATGTTAAAACTTTCAGCTATTTCCTGAAAAATAAGCTGGCTGATATAGACAGAACCAACCAACAAAACAATCAATATGGCTGAAAGCCACATACCCAATTTGGAAGATGGGTTTTTTATTGGCGTAATATTTGAATTCATATTGTTAACCTTATTCTGTTGCAGAATTATTTATGACTGTATTTTTAATCTTTGTTGTACCGTCAGAATAAAGTGACCTGAAAACCAGATAAAAAATATCAAATAAATAAGAACTGACCAAGATATATTACAAATAATATTGTTTATTAATTGCTCAAAGCCTAAACAAATACACAGTCAGATGGAAATACTAAATTAGCGATATAAAAAAGATATCAAGGAAAAGTGACCAATTTTTTTTGAGAATTAATTACAGTGGTTATCGGCAATATTTTTATAAATCAGCAATAAACATAAAAAGTTTAGAGATTAAGTTTGACCGATTCAGATTAACATAAAAAAATATGC
>CALYPO010000121.1 GCA_945276085.1 uncultured Gilliamella sp. | reverse complement strand
TGTTTGAAACTGAGAATGTTACATTTAAATGTGGTTGTTCTCGGCAACGTTTTGAAGATAGTTTAGTAACAATACCGCAAAATGAAATTGATGAAATTCTCAAAGAGGATGGCGGTAAGATTGATATCCTATGTGACTATTGTGGTAAGCATTATATCTTTGATGAAATTGATATTGCAAAAATGAGAAACAAGCAACACGTCAATTATCACTAATTAATCATTTCTTTTTGATATAAATGATGTTATTAGAGTAAAAACGGTCAGCTATTTAATAGTTGACCCTTTCCTTTATTAAATTTTCTTATTTATTAATATGTCGATAGCAAAAAGTGCACAGCGTTCTGAGATCTATTATATTTCTTATATGTCGGAAAATTCTCAAATAAAATATTAGGTAACGGATTTAAGGTCAGAATTGATACAAATATCTTGAACTACTACATGTTGCTGGGCTATTTGCCATTGAATATTAAAATTATACAAGCATATACCATATGTCTGTTTTTCAGTATTATGATGCTTATAGGCTGGTCTAGGATCTTGAGCTATAACTTGGGTAATTAACTCTTTCAATTGAGGATAACTTTGTTGATGTAAAAAGATGGATTCTAATGCTTGAGAAGAAAATTCAACTGTTAATTTTTTTTCTGGAGACGTTTGTGCATAGCCAGCAGTGGCATCTGGATAACTATCACAATAAGGTAGATAGGGTTTTATATCGATTATAGGTGTGCCATCAACTAAATCTAAACTTCCTAATTTTAAAATAACTTGTTTATTTTTAATGACTATGTCTTTTAATTCTACTGCTGAAAGCCCGATATGATTGGGTCTAAATGGGGAACGAGTTGCAAATACGCCTAACGTTTTATTTCCACCTAAACGAGGAGGACGAACGGTTAAGCGCCACTTGTTCTGATCTATATGGTGGAATTGAAATAGCAACCATAAATGTGAAAACTGTTCTAATCCTTTAACACTATTAGGATCGTTATAAGGTGCCAATAAATGAAGTTCTCCATGTCCAGCAGGAACTAAATTCGGTTGTCTGGGTACAGCAAATTTTTCGCTATAAGGGGAATGTATAATACCAATGGGATCTATTTGCCAGGTCATGATCTTAATTATGCTTTGCTGAATTAATGTATGGTCTGCAGTATATCACTCAATAACTCTATTTATTTTGTCTTTAATTGTTTCCGCCGACCTTAAATCGGCGGAATTTTGATTTATTAATGTTTTTGGTAAGTTATTACCAACCACGAATAGCACCACCATTAAAAATTTGATCTGCCTTTTGCGCTACAGCATCAGTTTGGTAAGCTTTCACAAAATTTTTGATATTCTCGTTATCTTTATCGGCTTCACGGGCAACGATAATATTAACGTAAGGGGATTCTTTATCTTCAACAAAAATGCCATCTTTACTTGGCGTTAAATTTGCTTGTCCGGCAAATGCATTATTGATAATAGCAAGGTCAACTTGTGCATCGTCTAAAGAGCGTGGCAACATAGGCGCTTCAAGCTCAACAATTTTATAATTATTAGGATTACTGGTGATATCTAAAACTGTCGGTAATAAACCTTTTGATTTATCAACGGTAATTAATCCTTCATGTTGTAATAACAGTAGTGCACGACCTAAATTAGTTGGATCATTTGGAATCGCAATGGTTGAGTTAGCTGGAATAAAGAAAGTTTCGCCACGTGGAGATGTTACTTTCACGCCTTCACCCGTTGGCGTAGCATTGTCGATTGGTTTAAGTTTATGAGAATAACTTGCAATTGGGTAAACAAATGAATTACCGACAACAGCTAATTTGTAACCACGCTCTTTCATTTGCTCATCTAAATAAGGTTTATGTTGGAAGGCATTAACGTCAATTAATCCATCATTTAATGCTTGATTAGGGGTGACATAATCATTGAAAATAACCAACTCAACATCTAAATGATAAAGATCCTTAGCTTGTTGTTTTACCACTTCGGCTACTTCTTGTTCGGGCCCTGAAATAACACCGACTTTAAGTGTAGTCATATTATCTGATTGATTTGAATTGTTATTTTCCGATACTGTTTGTTTACTATTATCACAACCCGTTAAAAAAAAGGCACTTACTAAGGTGGTAATTAATGCTAGCTGTTTAATTGACATAATTTTCTCCAAAATTAATGATGAGTTACGCGTTTTACAATGGCATTTCCTATAAACTGAATAATAAATACAATAATGATTAAGATAACTAAAACTGTATTCATTATAGCAGGCTTGTATCCATTGTAACCATATTGAATTGCCAATTGACCAAGACCACCTGCACCAACAGCGCCTGCCATGGCAATATAACCCGTTAGCGTAATTAAAGTAATTGTCATACTATTAACAATGACCGGTAAGGATTCAGGTAATAAGACTTTATAAATGATTTGAAATGGCGTTGCGCCCATTGAGCGAGCTGCTTCAATCAAACCTTTTGGAACATCTAATAATGCATTTTCAATCATGCGAGCGATTAATGGCGAAACACCTATACTTAGTGGCACAACAGCAGCTTGTTTACCAATAAACGTTCCCATTAAGAAAGTTGTAAAAGGAATAATCCAAACAATCAATATAATAAAAGGTATTGAACGAAATATATTCGTTATAAATGAAATAACACTATTAGCGATATAACAATCTAAAATTTGTCCTTTACGAGTGGTATAAAGTAGTATACCAATCGGTAATCCAATAACGGTTCCCCAAAATCCAGATAAGATAACCATATAAAGTGTTTCATCAGTTGCTTGTGCCATTTTAAATAACATGGCTTCATTAAAACCATTAAAAGAAGAGCAAA
>CALYPO010000120.1 GCA_945276085.1 uncultured Gilliamella sp. | reverse complement strand
AAATATGGTATAAAACGCGCGCTACTTTTCACATTCATTTTTCAAAAATATTTGTGAAATAAAGCACAAATTTTAAAACTTAATTAACGTTATAACACACACATATCATTACTCTTTTCCGGGGTGCCTTTTACTTTGTGTATTAAGGTCGGATAAAGCGGATATGTGGAGGCATAACCCCAACGTCAAAATGAGGAAATCATGACTACAGTATCAATGCGCGATATGTTACAAGCAGGTGTACACTTTGGACACCAAACTCGTTATTGGAACCCAAAAATGAAACCATTTATTTTTGGTGCACGCAACAAAGTACACATCATCAATCTTGAAAAAACAGTACCTATGTTCAATGAAGCATTAGCTGAATTAAACAAGATTGCTGCGCGTAAAGGTAAAATTTTATTTGTTGGTACAAAACGTGCTGCAAGTGAAGCAATTAAACAAGCAGCTGAAAGCTGTGGACAATATTACGTTAATCACCGCTGGTTAGGTGGTATGTTGACTAACTGGAAAACAGTACGTCAATCAATCAAACGTCTTAAAGATTTAGAAACACAAGCTAGTGATGGTACATTTGACAAATTAACCAAAAAAGAAGCACTAATGCGTGCTCGTGAAATGGCTAAATTAGAAAATAGCTTGGGTGGAATTAAAAATATGGGTGGCTTACCCGATGTGATTTTTGTTATTGGTGCAGACCATGAACATATCGCAATCAAAGAAGCTAACAATTTAGGTATTCCAGTCATTGCTGTTGTTGATACTAATTCAGATCCAGATGGTATTGATTACATCGTTCCTGGTAATGATGATGCGATCCGTGCAATACAATTATATGCAAATGCGGTTGCTGAAGCAGTTCGTTCTGGTCGTGAACAAAATCAATCTCCAGTATCTGAAGAAAGCTTTGTTGAAGAAGCTCCAGCAGCAGAGTAATAAACTCAAATATTTTCAGGGTCGATAATATAAATAATCGACCCATTCTAATGAAAATCATCACAATGGTTAAATAGAGGATTTAAAAATGGCTGAAGTTACCGCTTCTATGGTAAAAGAACTGCGTGAAAGAACTGGCGCAGGTATGATGGAATGTAAGAAAGCATTAGTTGAAGCAAATGGTGATATCGATCTTGCTATCGACAACATGCGTAAATCAGGTCAAGCAAAAGCAGCTAAAAAAGCTGGTCGTGTTGCAGCTGAAGGTGTAATCATTTCAAAAATTTCTGCTGATAAAAAAGTAGGTGTTATTTTAGAAATCAACTGTGAAACTGACTTCGTAGCTAAAGATGCTGGATTCTTAGCATTTAGTGAAAAAGTAGCAACAGCAGCTTTAAATGATCGAATCACTGATCTTGCAACGCTACAAGCAAAATTTGAAGAAGAACGTACTGCACTAGTAGCTAAAATTGGTGAGAATATTGGCATCCGTCGCATTAAAGAAATTGCTGGTGATGTAGTTGGTAGTTATCAACACGGCGCGCGCATTGGCGTTTTAGTTGCAGCTAATAGTGGTTGTGATGAGGAATTAGTTAAACACATTGCAATGCACATTGCAGCAAGCAAACCAGAATATGTTGACCCAAGTGATGTACCTGCTGATGTGGTTGAACATGAACGTAATATTCAAATCGATATTGCAATGCAATCAGGTAAACCTCGTGAAATCGCAGAAAAAATGGTTGAAGGCCGTATGCGTAAATTCACTGGTGAAGTATCACTTACTGGTCAACCATTTGTAATGGATCCAAGTAAAACAGTTGGTGATTTACTTGCTGAGAAAAAAGCAACAATTGCAACATTTATCCGCTTCGAAGTGGGTGAAGGTATCGAAAAAGTCGAAGTTGACTTTGCAGCCGAGGTTGCTGCGATATCAAAACAATCTTAATTGTTTTTATCGAAACCGCCGTAATGGCGGTTTTGTTTATCTGCAAAATATTTTAAAATGATTGCCAGCTAGTTATTCTAGATTTTTAAGTAATAAAATATAGTGAGATTTCATATGGTAACCCCTTTCTATAAACGTATCCTTCTTAAACTCAGTGGTGAAGCATTACAAGGTGATGAAGGTTTTGGTATTGATCCAACCGTTCTTGATCGTATGGCACAAGAAATTAAAGAACTTATCGACATGGAAGTTCAGGTTGCTGTTGTTATCGGAGGTGGTAACCTATTTCGTGGTGCAGGACTTGCTAAAGCGGGTATGAACCGTGTTGTTGGTGACCATATGGGGATGCTAGCAACAGTTATGAATGGCCTTGCCATGCGTGATGCTTTGCACCGAATTGAAGTTAATGCACGTTTGATGTCGGCAATCCCATTAAACGGAGTTTGCGACGATTATCGCTGGACTGAAGCAATTAGCTTGCTTAAACATGGCAAAGTCGTTATTCTTTCTGCAGGAACAGGCAACCCATTTTTCACAACTGACTCTGCGGCTTGTTTACGTGGTATTGAAATTGAAGCAGATGTCGTTTTAAAAGCAACCAAAGTTGATGGTGTTTATTCTGCCGATCCAGTAAAAAATCCCAATGCTACACTATATAAAACACTTAACTATGAGAAAGTGTTGGACGATGAATTAAAAGTCATGGATTTAGCCGCATTTACATTAGCACGAGATCATAATCTACCAATTTGTGTTTTTAATATGAATAAACCTGGTGCATTACGTCGTGTCATTTTAGGCGAGCAAGAGGGAACATTAATCAATAATCAGACTACAGTGAGCTGTTAGTCTTAATTATTTAAAAAGGTTTTTATTATGCTAAATGAGATTCAAAAAGAAGCGCAAACGCGCATGGAAAAAAGTATTGAGGCGTTTCAAAATCATATTTCTAAAGTTAGAAC
>CALYPO010000119.1 GCA_945276085.1 uncultured Gilliamella sp. | reverse complement strand
ATACAGTGAAAAAATTATTTTCAGATTTAGGCCCACGTTTTGCTACCCGTCCTGGCGGTTATGTACGCATTTTAAAATGTGGTTTCCGTGATGGAGATAATGCTCCAATGGCTTATATTGAATTAGTTGATCGCCCTGCTGTAGAAGCAGAAGCAGCAGCTGAATAAATAATTAATTAAAGCTTAAAATTAAAACCGGCTAATGAGCCGGTTTTTTATTAGCTAATTATTATAGATTTAACTACCAAAGTTTAATATAAGTACCAGCAATTTTAAACGAGATGGCAAATGATATAGCCACCATTTTGTCCGTAATTAGTAGGAATTCTTCAAAACATTTTAATGCTATAAGTTAATAATGTGGAGGCGGAGTTTCTTCTGATAAACTTGCTATGTTCGATGTTTGGGTTGCTTGTAATTTTTGTGATAATAACGTTAATTGTTCTTTAAGTTTGCTGATATCGGCTTGTAGATTAACCACCATTTGATTTAATTCTTCAATGGTCATCTCTTGAAATGCAACTTTTGTTTCTAATAATTCCAATTGTTGGTTCATAGTCTGTTACTTAATGGCTATTTAATTTTATATTGTAAGTAAAAGTTATTATAAAATCCATCCTCGTTCCGCAAAAGAGACGTATTCACCTTTACCAATGACGAGATGATCGATAACTCGGACATCAATTAATTCACAAACTTGTTCGATTTTTTTAGTTAATGCACGATCAGCTTGACTTGGTTCAGCTAAGCCTGAAGGATGGTTATGTGCTAAAATTAATGCTGCCGCATTGTATTGTAAGGCTTTTCTAGCGACTTCTCTAGGATGAACCTCAACGCAGTTGTATGTTCCTACAAACATCTCCTCACAATTAATCACGTGATTCTGGTTATCTAGAAAAATAACCATAAAAATTTCACGATCTTTATCCATTAAACGATTAGCTAGATAATGATGAGTTAAAGTAGGTGATGTAAGATAATTTTCTTTGGTCATTTTAACTTTTAAATAACGATGAGATAGTTCAACCACCGCTTTCAATTGAGTGTATTTAGCTGTTCCCAAACCTTCTTTTTTACAAAATTCATCATGACTTGCATTCATTAAATGGTAAAAGGAACCGAATTCATTTAATAATTTTTGGGATAACGTTAATACTGGTAAATTACGAGTTCCCGTACGTAAAAAAAGAGCAAGTAATTCAGCATCTGACAGCGCTTCAACACCAAATTGTAATAATTTTTCTCGTGGCATCAAAAGTCTGCATTGTGTTGACATAATTATGGTATTCCCATTTTTTTTAAAATGAGATTATTGATTAATTTTTATAAATTGATAACGAAACAGATGAAAAGTTGTGAAATGGTTCGCAAAGATCGAGACTATTTTACAAAAAAAGCGCTAATCAGCGCTTTTAAAATTCTATTTTATTTAAATATTAGTGACATCCGCAACTGCCGTTTCCACCGCCACAACAACCGCTTTCTTCATCATCGTCATGATCATCGTGACCACCACAACCACAGCCACCATGTCCATGATCGTGTGCACCATGAATATGACCATGAGATATCTCATCAGGTGTCGCTTCACGAATAGCAAGCACTTCAACATTAAAATTTAAGTCTTGGCCAGCTAACATATGGTTACCATCAATAGTAACGGTATCGCCATCAATAGCCGTGATTTCAACGGGTAAAGAACCTTGGTCAGTATCAGCAAAAAAACGCATACCAACTTCGAGGTCATCAACTCCAACAAAAACATCACGCGGTACATTTTGTACCAATGCATCGTTAAAATCACCATAAGGGTTAACTAATTCCACATCAAATTTATCACCAACTTGATGGCCTTCTAACGCATTTTCAAGGTCTTGTAATAAGTTTCCTGCACCTTGTAAATATTCAAGTGGCGCAGCTGCTGTAGCTTCATCAACTAACACGCCATCTTTTGTACGAACTTTATATGCTAAACTTACAACTGTATTTTTTGCTATTTTCATGTTTTCTCCAACAAACTGTTACTGAGCAAATAATGTTAAATTTTAACGGAAAAAAACGCTTCTGTATGCTATTTTCTTTGTAATTTAGGAAGTTTTAATATTATCTTAGTTATTGATGCGATTTTGGTTTAAAAAATAACTTTTAACTAATAAATAATCGTTGGATAGCTAATTGAAATCAATTAAGCTGATAATAATAAGTTTAATAAAATTTATAAAAAAAGTTGAGGAGAGGGGTTTTTATGTTAGAAATTAATGATTATTTTGATGGAAAAGTGAAGTCTATAGGTTTTGAAAATGGCTCAACGGGTAAAGCCTCTGTTGGTGTGATGATGCCTGGCGAATATGTTTTTAGTACCAATAATCCAGAAGAAATGACAGTGATAACTGGTTCGCTCAAAGTTTTATTACCTACTGCAACTGATTGGCAAATTTTTGAAGCCGGGCAGATTTTTCATGTCGCCAAAGAGAGTCAATTTGATGTGCAAGTCAGCGAGACAACAGTTTATTTGTGTCGTTACTTAGCAAAATAGGCATTCATATTAAATCTAAGAAAGCTTAATCATTGATAGATTTACTTTTATGCAATAAAAAAGGCTAATTTTACAATTAGCCTTTCATTAAAATATTCTACTATATTACTTAAGTTCTAATTCATTCATCGCTGCGATGCTAAAGCCACCATCAACATGAATGACTTCACCTGTAATACCTGACGATAAATTTGAACATAAGAATGCAGCTGAATTACCTACGTCTTCAATGGTTACTGTACGACGAATAGGGGTTACTGATTCACAATGTGATAACATCTTTTTGAAATCTTTAATTCCTGATGCAGCTAAAGTACGAATAGGGCCAGCAGAAATTGCATTTACACGAATACCTTCAGGTCCCATTGCATTTGCCATATAACGTACATTTGCTTCTA
>CALYPO010000118.1 GCA_945276085.1 uncultured Gilliamella sp. | reverse complement strand
AAACCAGGTACTAAAGATGTGTTAGGTGTTGGTTTAATTTACCAATTCTAATTTCTATTCTTAATATCTTATAAAAAGGCACTTAGGTGCCTTTTTTTATCATTATTGAAATTTATTTCATATCAAAACACATTTTATGCTTAAAAAATTTTATAGTAAGTATTAAAATTATCGTAAATTTTTAGAATTTATTAAATAAACATTGTTAAATATACTACGTGCATTATTTATTGGTCATTGTTGGTTAATATTAATATTGCATAAAACGTATAATTACTCTGGATTAGTAGTAATTTATGGGTCAAAAGCAAAGTATTTTGCCTTATTTAGTAATATAAAAATACCTACGAGGGTAAAAAAATGAAACGTAATCTATTAGCTATTGCTATTCCTGCATTATTAGTTGCAGGTACTGCAAGCGCTTCTATCGAAGTATGGAATAAAGACGGTAATAAAGTTGATTTTTATGGACGTGTTTATGCACTAAATTATATCACCGACCGTGATAATCAAACCGGTGAAGGTGATAAAACCACTGCACGTTTAGGTATGTCAGGTCAAACTCAAGTTACAGAGAACATTACCGGTTATGGTCGCTGGGAATACGAGGCAAAAACTGGTTCAGACGCTGAAAACGAAACTCGTTATGCTTATGCAGGTATGAACTTTGGTGATCTAGGTTCATTTGACTATGGTCGTAATGATGGTGTGTTAAAAACGTTAACTTCTTATACTGACGTATTACCTGAGTTTGGTGGTGATGCATCGGATAATGATCTTTATGCATTAAGTGCTCGTACTAAAGCGGTTGCAACTTATCGTAATAGTGATTTCTTTGGTTTAGTAAACGGTTTACGTTTTGCTGTTCAATATGCCGATAATGGCGATAACAGCTCAACAAGCTATTTTAATAAACATGATCGTGATGGTCACGACAGTGCCGAAGCTTGGGGTTCAGTAGTTGATTGGGATGTGTTAGATACAGGCCTATCTATTGGTGCTGGTTATGCGCAAACTGGTGGTCATAAAGATGCAAAAGCTTGGTCAGCTGGTGTGAAATATGATAATAACAACCTTTATTTAGCCGCATTATATATTCAAGGCAAACAGAAATATGGTTGGGATAATGCTTCAGCTACCCATAGTGCCGATGATTTAAAAACTAAAGGTTACGAAGTCGTCGCACAATATGGTATCGACTTTGATATTGGTCGCTTAACACCATCTGTTGCTTACATTCAACATCGTGTACAAGACGCTTCAAGCTTTTCAAGAAGTGGCGATGCAGGACTTAAAGGTAATGACTTAATTAAGTATGTTGATGTTGGTTTGACTTATGACTTCAACAAAAATCTACAAGCTATCCTTGATTATAAAATCAACTTGTTAGATAAAGATGACATTGGTGCTCGCCGTGCTTTATATGATGATAGTTCATTTAGTCGATCTCAAATTAAAGCAACGACTAAAGATACTGTAGCATTAGGTTTAATTTACCAATTCTAATTACCCGTAAATTTGGTTTTTAAAAGGCACTTAGGTGCCTTTTTTATTGTCTTAAATCTAAGCAAATAACGCTTGCACTTTAATACATACTCTGTTAAAAACTATCGAATAATCATCGATAAGGATAATAATGATGCTTTACACAACGCGTAAATTGGCTGCCAAAAAAAATATTGCTTTAGTTGCTCATGATCACTTAAAAAGTACTTTATTAAATTGGTGCAAAAAAAACCGAGCAGAACTTGCACATCATAATTTATGTGGTACCGGCACGACAGGGAATTTAATTAAAAAAGAGATAGGGTTAAATATTACCCCAATGTTAAGTGGTCCAATGGGTGGCGATCAACAAATTGGTGCATTAATTGCTGAAGGTAAAATTGATATACTCATCTTTTTTTGGGATCCACTTAATGCAGTACCGCATGACCCCGATGTTAAAGCATTATTGCGTTTATCAACGGTTTGGAATATACCCGTTGCGACGAATGAAGCAACAGCCAATGCACTGGTTCAATCAGCTATTTTTACCCAAGAGGTTGAAATTGAAATTCCTGATTACCAAAGATATTTAGCTGAAAGAGTAAAATAAGTGCCGGTGCCGTCGCAAATTCGTAAAACCGGTAAACAAATATTACTACTAGATAATTTATTTATTGTTCTAGGATTTTATGTTGTTTTTCCATTGGTTTCGACACACTTTGTTAGTCAAGTTGGTTGGAGTGCTTTGTTTGTCGGTTTTGCTTTAGGATTCAGACAATTTGTTCAACAAGGATTTGGTATTATTGGTGGTGCTATTGCTGATCGCTTTGGTGCTAAACCGATGATTGTTTGTGGAATGTTTTTACGTTGCGTCGGGTTTATATCAATGGCTATTGCTAGTCAACCTTGGCTTTTATTACTATCTTGCTTACTTTCTGCTTTAGGTGGATTACTGTTTGATCCACCACGCATGGGACTGACCATCAAGTTTACCCGTCCACATGAACGCGGTAAATTTATTTCGCTGTTAATGATACAAGATAATGCTGGTGCAGTGATTGGTGCGCTTATTGGTGGTATTTTGATTGATTATGATTTTCATTTAGTTTGTTGGTGCGGCGCATTTATCTTTTTCTTATGTGGTCTTTTTAACCTCTTCTTTTTGCCTGCTTATCATATTGCTATTGGTAAAGCACCCATTGTTAATGGTATGAAAATGGTGCTTAAAGATAAAAAATTTACACGTTATGTCTTAACACTAACGGGTTATTATGTGCTTGGAGTACAAGTCATGTTGATGCTACCGCTAACTATTACCAATATTTCAGGAAGTTCAAGTTATGTGAAATGGATGTACGTGATTGAAGCAACTATCTCATTAATTCTGCTTTATCCTCTTGCTCGGTTTAGTGAAAAACATTTTAGATTAGATCAACGCCTTAAATTTGGATT
>CALYPO010000117.1 GCA_945276085.1 uncultured Gilliamella sp. | reverse complement strand
CTTTTTAATAGAGAGCAAAAATATTATGAATTCAAATCTCAATATTATAGGCTTTATTAACTAATAACTTTTATAAGTGTTATTGACCTAATTTGATAATCTATATAGTATAGAATAGAATTAACTTTTAAAATTAATTTGCTACAAAAGTATAATTTATCTATACCTTAATGAATTTAAATTATTGTTAAATTTTAATATTAAACTCATGAAAAAAAGAAGTGACGACAAGAAATTAACCGAATTAGGTTATATTTCCTGTCCAAATTTGAAAGAAAGAATTGACATCTTTGTTTATCGAATTGAAGAAATTAAGAAGTTCTTATTGGTACTTCGTATTGATGGAAAAACAGTTAAATCAACAGAAACTACGATAAGTGAACAAGTCTTTATTGACAATCTAGCGGGTGATTTTACTCTTGAAACCTTGTTTGTTAACGCTGTGGGATTGTGTAATATCAATGCACGCATGATACTCTTTCTTATAAAACTTTCTTCTGTTCTCAAAAATTAAATTTTTAATTTATTTTACCCCTCAGTTATTGGTATAACTGGGGTTTTTATTGCATGATATAAACGAAAATCGTCATGAAATAGCTTGAATAATCAATTATAAAGCATTTAATCAATCCAGAGTCATCTTGATTTAAAACTAAAGAATTATTTAAAAGTTTATGAAACTCACAACTTCCTTATTAATAGAGAGCAAAAATATTATGAATTCAGATATCAATATTATAGACTTTCACAATTAATCACTTTTAGGAATGTAATTGACTTAATCCGATTATCTATATAATCTAATCTAGAATTAATTTTTAAAATTAATTTACTACAAAAGTATAATTTACCTATGCCTTAATGAATTTAAAAATTTTATTAACTAAAAAATATTTAAATCATGAAAAAAAGATTTAGACGTATGCCTAGAGGAAAATCTGAGTACGGTTGTTTTTCTAGTGAAGAGGTAAAAGGATGTGAAATCTTAGTTTATACTTATTTCCCTTACTTAGAATACTCATTGGTTCTTCGCTTTGATGAAGATATCATTGTTAGTGAAACTGAAACTTTTATAAGTAAAAGTGATTATTTTGATAATTTCAAAGATTATTTTGATTCTTATACGAAGTTTCATATTGCATTGAAGTTGATGAAATTAGATTTAAATAAGATTCGCGATTTACATCAAACATGGTCTCAATCCAAAAAATAAATTAAATTTTTAATTTATTTTACCCCCCAGTTATTGATTTAACTGGGGTTTTTATTGAATGATATAAGTGTTCATTGTCTTGAAATTATCAAAATTATCAATCATATTGCATCTAATTAACCCAAAGTTACCTAGATATAAAAAATAAAATTATCTACAAATTTTACGCAATTCACTTCACTCCTCTTTCAATAAAAAAGCTATTTAATTAGCTGAAAACCTATGACTAATTAAAATCAATTGGGATGATAACTGGGTAATACAGTTAATATTAACGCTGATGGTGTTTTGATAAAAAGCTAAATTGATTCAATATAGTTTAATAAACTAACTAAAGAGATAAAAAAATGATTACTGTAGAATTGAGTAAAAAACCTTAGGTATTAAAAAATATTGAAATTTCAGAATTATTGGTTTAGTATAAAAGTAGGTTAGTCTAATTCACAATGTTGAGTTATATAACTACCTACTGGTGAAGTATTCACAAATTTAATTAATTTATTCCATTATGTCAAATTTTGTAATAATCGGATTTTTATCCGAACAAAAAGAAGAGGGAGTATCAATAGCAATATTGATGGAACCTGATCGTTCGATTGTTAAATTAGTAGCAATGCGAAACGGCAAGAAAATTGAAGGTACTATTGAAGTTAAATTAACCTCAAAGGATTTTGATAGACTGTTATATGATTATCCAGATCCAACAGAGCGTAAGTATTATGTCTATGGCTTGTGTAAAGTAAATAAAAATGTATTATATCCTAATACGTTTCGTACTGTACCGAGAAATCATAGAACGCTAGAACATGTATTTATACATATACTCTTCTTTATTTGTATATCTGGAATTCTGGCTTGTTTACTCTTTGGTTTAGGTAAATTTGTTCTATATATAGTAGAATTATTTTCTTGGCCATAGTTTTGGAATTTTATTAATTCAACAAAATAAACCTCAGTTATTTAACTGAGGTTTATTATTAAAGTTTGGTCTTTCATGAATAGTTATCATTATTGCGCAACAAATTAAAATTCTATAGCAAATAAAGACTACGATGAATAAATAGATTGCTCGTATAAATATGATACTTTTAATAAATTTATGACTTTTAATAAGTAATCTTTTAAAGATTTAACAAACCTATTGATTTAATTAAATAATATAATTTTATAAATTAAAATCCAATATAACAAGATAAATAACAACTTAAATTATGCACTTTTTGTTGATACTCTTCTGAATTAAACACAAACCCCTAACATCATTGTATACTATGTTTTATGATAGAATATATGTTAAGTTCATAACTTAATTACCGCTTTAAATTTGGTACATTAATGAAATCAACACTAAATAAATTTTCTGTAGCGTCCATGCTCGATTGGACCGATAAACATTGTCGGTATTTTCATCGGATATTGACCAAACAAACTTTACTGTATACCGAAATGGTAACAACAGGAGCAATCTTATTTGGTAAAGGGAATTACCTTGATTTTAACGTCGATGAACATCCTATTGCTTTACAACTTGGCGGAAGTGATCCCAATGCATTAGCACAGTGCGCTAAATTAGCTCAAAATCATGGTTATGATGAAGTAAATCTTAATGTTGGCTGCCCTTCAGATCGCGTTCAAAATGGGATGTTTGGTGCGTGCTTAATGGGAAATGCTGATTTAGTGGCTAAATGTGTTGCGTCAATGCAAGAAAGAATTGACATCTTCATTTATGAAATCGAAGAAACTGAGATGTACTTATTG
>CALYPO010000116.1 GCA_945276085.1 uncultured Gilliamella sp. | reverse complement strand
TAAAGGTGATTTGCCTAAAGTTAAGACGTTACCACCTAAATTGATAATAGCTTGATGTATGTTATTTTGCTGTAGAACCACTTTAACCACATCGGCTATATAGCCTTTGGCTATAGCACCTAAATCAATTTCCATTCCCTTTTTTTTCAAAAAAACAGCACAAGTTTTAGGATCAAGCTCAATTTCGTTAGGATCGGTTAATAATAGTTGATCATAAATTTGCTGTGGGGAGGGAACTTGCTGGCCTTGAAAACCGATTTTCCATAATTTGACTAAAGGACCAATAGCAAAATTGAAACAACTATTGGGCATTAAACTGACTTTATAAGCTTGCTCAATAAGCGAAAACACAGCACGGCTAACGATAACCGGATGTTTACCCGCAGCAGCGTTAATCGACATAACTTCTGAATGACGGCGGTTAACGGTCAATTTATCTTCAAGTAATTTTATGGTGTGAAACACCCTATGAGCTACGGTTTCATTAGGCTCATAAAGCGTTAATGAAACCGTGGTACCCATTAATACTTGAGTATATTCATGGCTTGAATTAAGCATTTTAAACAAGCTTAAGTCATATTAGTCAATTAATGATTAATGTAATCAGTGGCTTTTCTACCTGCCTGCATACCAAATATAATGATATCAGCAACAGCGTTTCCACCGATACGATTGGCACCATGAACACCACCGACCACTTCGCCAGCAGCAAATACGCCTTGTATTACATGTTTATCCGTATCTAAAACTTGAGTTTCGGTATTAATCGTTACCCCACCCATAGTATGATGCACACCCGGCGCAATTTTAATCGCATAAAATGGTCCTTTGTTAATAGGATGTCGCATACCAGTTGTTCGACCAAAGTCTTCGTCACGTTTTGTTTCAGCGAACTGATTATAACGCTCAACAGTTTGAGATAAAGTATTGCTGTCAATTGAGAGTTTATCAGCAAGATCTTTAATCGTATCAGCTTGAACGACTAAATCATGCGATACATATTCTTCAACAGCTTTGTTTTCATTACGCACTTGTTGATCAAATAGAATATACGCATAATGCTCAGGTAAATTAATAATTTCTGCTGAAACTTTATCACGGGTATCTAACTCATTGACAAAGCGCTGCCCTTTTTGGGAGACCAGTATCGCCCCGCCACCACGAATTGATTCGGAAATCAAATACGAAGTTGTTTGCTCAACAGTTGGATGAATCTGAATTTCTTTCATATCCACTGTGCCTGCGCCCAGTTTTTCTAGAATCATAATTCCGGAACCAGTAGCACCTTTATGGTTAGTGGTAACAAATCCTTTCAGATCTGGTCGATATTTTTCAACCATTTCACGATTTGCACTAAATCCACCAGTAGCAATAATAACCGCTTTGGCTTTAATCGTTTGAACGGAGCCGTCTTCTTCACTGACTTTAACTCCGACAACTTTATGATTCTCAGTTAATATTTCAGTTACATTGGTATCAAGCATGACTTCAATACCACGTCGGTTGATATTTTTTTGCAATCCACTAATTAAAAATCCGCCAACAGCAGCGCCACTTGCCGGACGATGCGTACGGTCAATGCTCATGCCCCCCGTTGTTGTGATACCACTAAGTTCGATACCATTATTATCTAACCAGTCAATGGCATCAGGTGCATTTTCAACAAAATAACGAAGTAACTCAGGATTATTTTTGTTTTTACCACCTGTTAACGTTTCTTTATAGAACAGATCTTTACTGTCCACAATGCCTTTAAGTTTTTGGAATTTGGTTTCGGCTGCATTCATACCGGCAGAAGCTTTATTTGTATTGCCACCAATAACCGGCATTTTTTCAACCACAACCACACTTGCCCCTAAATCATGTGCTTGAATAGCGGCTGCTAGTCCAGCGCCACCACTACCAACCACCACCACATCATAAGCTTTATCATTAGGATCACCACCCTCAGCAAGGATAGCTTCTTTATTTGATTTCGCCATAGCTTTCGTTACGGCTTTTTTGAACGCCTCACATTGTGATGTCGCGCCAGAAATTGCATCGACGTGAGGGCTATTAGAGTCAATAATACGATGTTTGATCTCAGAAAAGTTGTTGACCACTTCACTATCAAAATCATTAGCATTGAGCAATTGCATGTCTTTAACAAAGTCATTACCTAATTCAACATTAATTAAGTATTCATAAGACTCATCATTAACCTTTTCTTGATAATTGCCCGGCTTGAATTTTTTTACATTAAGATTCACATCACGAATCAAGCTTTCAACTAATGAAAAGTGCCATAGTGGCTCAGGTATATTGAGTTCTTCACGTTTATCACTATTGATGAAGAGTTCAAGTTTCTCCCCTTTTTCGACTCGACTAAGCCAATCAGGGTAAGCAATACATGCCCGACCAACTGCAACCAGATCAAAGCCGTTATCCATAGCGGCTTCGACATCACTTATATTAACCACATTACCGACACCAACAACCGGAATTTTAGCTAATGTCTGTGATCGCATTGCAACATATTTATTAATTAAAGGCGTTGGATCATTAGTTTCAACAATAGATGGTCTTAAGATAGCCCCCATAGAGAAGTGAACATAATCAAGACCCTTCTCAGCCAATTTTTCAAGTAAGTACATCGAATCATCAAAACGAATACCCGGTATTTCTAATTCTTCCGGTGAAAAACGATAACCAACAATAAAATCAGGGCTGGCGTATTTTTTAACCATATTATGAGTAATATCTAAAACAGCCAATGGGAATCGAGCTCGATTATCACGGCTACCACCCCATTTATCAGTTCGTTGATTTGAGTTAGGTGAGTAAAATTGTTGAATTAAGTAGGTATTAGCGCCATGAATTTCGACCCCGTCAAATCCAGCTTGGATCGCTCGACGAACAGCTTGACCAAACTTATCAATCATTTCATCAACTTCATCTGCCGTCAATTCAATTGGGGTTGCTGCGCCTGGTCGTGGTGCAGCTATCGCACTTGGCCCAACTGGGGATTGTCCACCAATGAGTTTAGGCTCAACCATACGGCCACCATGATAAACTTGGATAACGGCTTTGGAGCCTTTCTCTTTAATGGCTTTAGCGATCTTCGCTAATCCCTCTATTTTATCATCGTGATCTAAACCAATCGCTCCGGGAAAGGCTAAACCTTTATTGTCAACAAATCCACATTCAACAATAATAGTGCCTATTTCACCCGCTCTTGCTCGGTA
>CALYPO010000115.1 GCA_945276085.1 uncultured Gilliamella sp. | reverse complement strand
CAGCGGACTTTTAATCCGTTGGTCGAGCGTTCGAATCGCTCACGACCCACCAAATTACTGCCAACATATTTAATGTTGGCTTTTTTGTTTTCAAATTCTATTTATTATTTATTCTGTCTAATGTATATCAATAATTATGCTGTGATCAGTTGCCAGTAATTCGGCAAATATTCATATTTTTTAAAGAAGAGTACTTATGAATATTGTATAAAGTTATCTGATTTCGTTAGGACAAAAAAATTTACTTTGATTTCTGGCCATTGTCTTCGGAAGATATTTTCGATTGTATTGATTGATTTAAATAATTATATAGTTAATTTTAATTGGTTTTAAATATGTGGGTTTAATTGACCTAACACGTAAAAATTATTGTTTTATAATAAAAATTACACATTAAATATAATTATTTCATTGTTCAGCTATTCTTAAAATATATTGGAATAAGTAATGTTTGAATGTACTCAATGCATCGGAATAATAAAAATATTGGGTTGATTTTTGATAAAAAGCATTTAATTGAAATTTATCGTATTACTACTGAGAGAAATAAATTTTATTTTTATGTATTAACTTTATCATTTATCATAGTTATTTAGATCTATGTTTACAAAATAAGCAAATAGATAGGTTTGTTCTAATAAATTTTTAAGTTTATTTAAAGAATAATATTTAATTTATAATTATATTAAGTGTATTCTTATTATTCAGGTAGCTAAGAAGCTACCTGAATTTTTATTGCATTTATAAATTTTATAATTTATTTAACATTTAAAAAACACAAGTATTTAAGTTCTTTTATACCTTTGGTGACTGTATTTAAAATAAGTCCAGAAAAGAAAGTAATAATACCTACAATTCCAATTCCTATAGATGTTATTAATGTAGGAAATCTTGGAACTAAACCAGTATTATAGTAATTAATTAAAATTGGAGTGAATAATATAAGCGATATTATTATGAATATCATTGAAATAAAACCGAATAATAATAATGGCCTTTCATGTTTACATAATTTGATAATCAGCATTAAGATGCGCATACCGTCTTTGTAGGTATTTAATTTACTCGTAGAGCCTTCTGGTCTTCCTTTATAAGGAGCTTCAATATGTCCAATAGCTACATTCAATTGGAGAGCATGTATGGCTATTTCAGTTTCAATTGCAAAGCCTTTTTCATTTGCAGGAAATGACTTTACAAATCGCTTAGAAAAAATTTTATATCCTGATAGCATATCATGAACTCGATTACCAAATAATATTTTTACTGCTCCCGTGATTACTTTATTACCAAGTTTATGACCTGACCTATAAGCATTATTTTCAGTTTCTATTCTAATAGCATTAACTAAATCATAGTTGTTTTGTATAGCTAATTCCAACATTTTTGGCGCTATTTGGGCATCATATGTATCATCACCGTCAACCATGATATAGTAGTCCGCATCAATATCTACGAACATTTTTCTGATTACAGCTCCTTTTCCTTGAATATATTCTTCTTTAACCAAGGCTCCAGTATTTTTTGCAATTTCTTTTGTCCCATCAGATGAATTGTTATCATAAACATAAATAGTTGAGTTGGGGACGGCCTTACGAAAATCATTTATAACTTTTTCAATAGTAATGGCTTCGTTATAACATGGTATTAAGACTGCCACATTCATTTCTTTATATCCTTTATTTTATAAGTATAAAAATATATTATTGCTGCTATGCCTAAATACTGAGATGGTAATAAATATCTTAAGTCACTGGCAACACCAATAAACAAATACATTCCTATATAAAAAATACCGGAAAAGCAAAGACAATTAATCAATTTATAGTGTTGTGAATTAAAATCAAAATTTTTCTTAAATGTTTTTATAAATAATATGATTAAGACTAATAGCCATGGAAGACCACTAAGCGTATAGGAGAATAAGCTATTTTTATTCAAAAATATTTTTTTATAAATGGATTCAAATTTTTGGGATTTAGGTTCATAAGTTTTTTCGTTATCTTTGCTAGCATCGTAAAAGCCCAAATCTAAACCATATCCATATGAATTATGGTTTGTGAGAAATATTATAAAATGACTGATACGATGCTTAATATAATAATATGGATGTTTCTTAATAGAAGCTATCCATTGTTTTGTCAGTAACTCATTGACAGATTTTATATTATTACCACTATTTAATTTGTTGAGAAGAAAACTACATTTTCCCCATCCTGCATAGTTATCCCATAATTCTGACGAATAACATTTTCCCAGTACCATATCTTTCTCATGATCTGAAAGACCAATAGGAAAGTAATTTATTTTGCTAAAATGAGATATGCCTGAAATATCAAATACTTTTAGGGATATTATTGGATAATTTTTATGTGCTTTAAGTATTGTATGGTTTATTGGACTTTGAACTAAAACTAATAAAATAGATAATAAAACAGAATAACATATGATTTTTTTATTCCAATTGGAAAAAGCTAAATACATTATTATTGGAGCAGTTATGAAAGCTGCATTTGCCCTAAAAAGAGAGGTGAAGATTAACAAAAGTATTAATATAATTCTAAATATTATATTTTTATGCTTTAGATATATTGGTAATAGTCCACTAATCAATAATATTAATGTTGCAAGAAAAAAGTCTTTATAAACCCAGCCAAAATAACTAAAAAATAAAGGTGAAAAATATAAAATTAAATAAAGTAGTGCAACGTACCTTTTTTTTAAGTTTGATAATAATAATACCAGTGAAAGACTATTGATAATAATTAATATAGCATATAAAGAATACTTAGTACCTGTTGTAATTAACAGAATGCGCCATATATGGCTTAATATTGGAGGGTGCCAATCTTCATAGTTATTGGTCAACGCTTGATAATATTGATTATATGTGTCGCCATATATTATGCCTGGATAAACTAAATAGATAGATAATGGTATTAAAAATATGGATATAATTAATAGATGTAAATTATATTTGTTCAAATCCTGTTTTCCTTATTATCTTAGTGTTACTAAAATAATTAAATACTAATTGCCAATAAATAATAGATTAAGTTAAAAATTAATATATGTCCATATATATAAAACAATACATTATATAATTATACATATTTATTAGTTTCATCACTTATACTTAATAGTATTGTTATAATTTTCTCTTATTTTAGAAATATATTAGTTTATTCCTTTTAATTTCAGTTATCAAAATTAAATCATCATACAATAGTTGCACCTAAAGTGTTTTGAAAATGTTTTAATGCCCACTCATGACCGATAG
>CALYPO010000114.1 GCA_945276085.1 uncultured Gilliamella sp. | reverse complement strand
AGCTTATTTATTGCCCAAATTTTTACTTTTGCGATTTCAAATCTAGATCCCAACATAATCTGGCAATAAATCGATAAAACCTTTATACTATGCCCTAAATTTTAGTATGACTTTGTAAGTTTGCTAAATTAACCCGTTCTTTAACATCATCAATTGGAAGAAAATTATGCATCCGATGCTTAATATTGCTATTCGTGCTGCTCGTAAAGCAGGTAATGTTGCCATTAAGGCCTATGAAAATCCTAGTTCAATCGAAATTGATACTAAAGGTGCTAATGATTTTGCGACTAATGCAGATCGTGCCGCTGAAGCTTTGATTATCGAAACAATCAAAAAAGCTTATCCAGATCATACTATTATTGCCGAAGAAAGTGGCCTTGCTAAAGGTAGTGATGCTGATACGCAATGGATAATTGACCCAATTGATGGTACTACAAATTTTATTAAAAATATTCCACATTTCGCTGTGTCTATTGCTGCTCGTGTCAAAGGTAAAACCGAAGTGGCGGTCGTTTATAATCCAATGAGTAATGAGTTGTTTACTGCTGCACGTGGTAAAGGTGCTCAACTTAATGGTTATCGTATTCGTGTAAGTAATGCTAAAGATTTAGAAGGTAGTGTGCTTGCAACAGCTTTCCCTTTTAAAGCGAAACAACATAGTGATAGTTATTTTGCGGTTTTACAAAAGTTATTTACTAAATGTGGTGATTTCCGCCGTACTGGCTCAGCTGCGTTAGATCTCGCTTATGTTGCATCAGGGCGTTTAGATGGCTTTTTTGAAATTGGTTTAAAACCATGGGATATTGCTGCAGGTGAACTGATTTTACGTGAAGCTGGTGGTGTGGTTACCGACTTTGCTGGCGGTAACAATTATATGGTTTCTGGTAATATTGTCGCAGGAAACCCGAAAATTGTTAAAGATTTGCTGGTGACGACTCAAAACGATTGGCCAGAAAAATTACGTAATTAATTTTAATTTCTTTCTCTAAATGCAGGGATGTATTGTCCCTGTATCTATACTTGTCATTAACCACGAACAGTAATTTATTGATCTAATGCGGTCATTGAACAATTAACTTGTAAGCCTTGATTATTTAAATAGTCACTGCCCCATAAATACATTGATTCAAGTACTGGTTTTATACTTTTTCCAAAATTAGTTAAAGAATATTCAACTTTAGGTGGTACCACCGGAAAAACCTGTCGATGAATTAAGCCATTTGATTCAAGTTCGCGTAGTTGTTGGGTTAGCATTTTAGCTGTGGCCGTTGGAATTTCTTTGTGTAACTCAGAAAATCTCATGGCGCTTTTGGACATCAATTTCCATAGTATTAGCGATTTATATTTACCACCAATCATATTAATTGTGACATCAACTGGGCAATAGGTAATTGTCTGGTCTTGTTTTTCACAATGGGGGTTGATAATCGAATTATTTTTCACTTGGTTATCTTTACAGTATCTTTTTGGGTAGTATATATCAAAAAGGTGCATTCTTGTTAAAAAGATAATTAATACTACAATATCTACCATACCTAAAATCAAGGAATGCCTCAAATGAAAACTATCGAATATAATTTTTTTGTTGAAGAGATGAGCTGCGCATCATGTGTTAGCCGTGTAGAAAAAGCATTAAGAAAGATTGATGGTGTGATTGATGTTAGTGTAAACCTTGCAACTGAAAAGGCCACCGTTAAGGCTAATGCTGATGTTAAATTAGAAACTTTAATGGCAGCAGTTGATAAAGCTGGTTACCATGCAGTGAAGATTTCCGAGCCGGAAATTCACGCTAAAGACGTGAGTAAGCAAGCATCAGTTTGGCCGATTATTATTTCGGTTATATTAGCACTTCCTTTTGTTTTGCCGATGTTACTTGAATTATTTGGAATTCATTGGATGATGCCCGCTTGGCTGCAATTAGTGATTGCTTCGATTGTACAATTTGGACTTGGCGCTAAATTTTATCGTAGTGGTTTTAATGCAGCTAAAGCATTGTCTGGGAATATGGATTTACTTGTTGCAATTGGTACCAGCGCTGCTTATGGACTTTCTCTTTATCAGCTTATTATTGGTCATGCCGATCACCTCTATTTTGAGTCATCAGTGGTTATTATTACCTTGATCTTGATTGGTAAATGGTTAGAGTCAAGGGCCAAACATCAAACGACCCAAGCGATTGAGGCACTTTCTGCGCTTCGCCCTGAAGTGGCATTAGTTCGACAAGGGGAGCAAGAGGTGAGTTTGCCAATAAGTCAGGTTAAGGTTAATGATGTGGTGGTTATTAAACCCGGTGAGCGAATACCCGTTGATGGTATTGTTCTTGAAGGCGCATCAAGTTGTGATGAGTCTATGTTGACTGGGGAAAGTTTTCCGGTTACTAAAACACTCAATAGTACCGTAACCGGTGGAACTATAAATGGTGAAGGACTATTAATTGTAAAAACAACCGCTATTCAAGCTGATTCTATGTTGTCTAAGATTATTGCTATGGTTGAGTCAGCCCAAGCGAAAAAAGCACCAATTCAGCGTATTGTGGATCGGATTAGTGCTATTTTTGTACCCGTCATTTTATTGATTGCTTTAATTACATTGCTTGCTTGGGGCTTTATTTCTCATGATTGGCAGCAAGCTTTACTTCATGCGGTTGCGGTGTTAGTGATTGCTTGCCCATGTGCGCTAGGGTTAGCAACGCCAACAGCCATAATGGTTGGTACGGGGGTTGCTGCCCGTCATGGTATTTTGATTAAAGATGCCGAAGCACTTGAGACCTTACACAATATTAATACTGTAGCATTTGATAAAACTGGCACATTAACAATCGGTAAACCAGAGTTAGTTGAGCTAGATGTGCTGGGCATGGAAACAGCCGATCAAATCCTTTCTGTTGCAGCATCTATGCAAGCAGGTAGTGAACACCCACTAGCTAAAGCAATATTAGCTAAGGCTAAATCCTACAGTTATGCACAAAATATTACATCAATCGCGGGTTCAGGAGTGATGGCAACGATTGATAGCCATGAATATTATTTAGGCAGTCTGCGTTGGATGAAAACGTTAAATGCCTATTTTGTAGATATGCAGGATAAAGTTAATGAGCTTACGCAAAAAGGTTACACAATCTCATTTTTAGCCAAACAGCAATCAGAAAATAGTATTGTGATATTAGCCATATTCGGTTTTTCTGATGTTATTAAGCCTGAAGCGAAAAGTGCTATTGATGCATTACGTCAATTAAAGGTAAATACGGTTATGTTAACCGGTGACAATCAACAAGCTGCTAATTATGTAGGACAGCAATTAAATTTAGATAAAGTTATTGCTGAAGTTTTGCCTCAAGATAAAGCGAACTATATTTATCAATTACAAAAAGATAGCCAAA
>CALYPO010000113.1 GCA_945276085.1 uncultured Gilliamella sp. | reverse complement strand
TTATTGCAATTCAAAAAAGTTGATTTTGTGATCTGGATCATACTTTGTTTTGGGTAAAGGTTTTTATCCCGATTTGGGATCTCAAGTTTATTTTAAAAAATAGATTTCGATCACAAAAATATAAAATCCTATTTGTTTTTTATTTCGAAAGTATTTAATCTTTCGATATTGTTTTTGTTTTCGAAAGTAATAACCTAAAACGTAATATCAAAAAGATAAAAAATGGAGAGTAAATATGAATAAATGTCAGCTTCTTTTCGAAGACAATCTTAAATTTGACAATGAGTTAGCCTTACTGACTTATTTAAGTCAACAGTTACAAAAAAAAGGGATTGTCAAACAGAGCCATTTGAAAGCTTTACTTGATCGGGAAGCATTATATCCAACCGGTATTTTGCTCGATGGCTATGCGGTGGCGATTCCACATTGTGAAGCTGAGCATGCTAACAGTCCTGCGATTTTTATTCTTCGCACCCAATCTCCGGTTTCATTTCAACGTGCAGATGACGATGGCACCGTTGATGTTTCATTGATTATTTCATTGGTAGTGACTTCACCGGCCGATCAACTATCACTGTTAAAAGCACTTTTTACCCATTTACAAGATAAAGAATTTTATCACTTTTTATTAAATCGCTCGCAAGACGAAGTTGCCGAACGTTTTAATGAAGTGATATTTAATCAATAAGTTGTTTAGGAGGCATTATGAAAAAAAAGATTATTGTTGCATGTGGTGGCGCTGTTGCGACGTCAACTTTAGCAGCAGAAGAGATAAAAGAGCTATGTAATGAAAATAATATTGAGCTCGATTTAGTGCAGTGTCGTATTAATGAAATTAATACCTTTATTGATGATGTCGACCTGATCTGTACGACGGCAAAAATGGATCAAACATTTGGCGATATTCCGATTGTGCATGGTATGCCTTTTGTGTCTGGCGTTGGAATTGAGCAGTTAAAAGCAAAAATATTGTCTATTTTAAAAGGATGAACCTATGTTTACTGAAATTATGCAGTACATCTTAGATTTGGGACCGTCTGTAATGCTACCCATTGTGATTATTCTGTTTTCACTTTCGCTAAGAATGAAAATTGGTGATGCATTAAAAGCCGGGATTCATATTGGGATTGGCTTTGTCGGTATTGGTTTGGTGGTTGGCTTATTAACCAGCTCAGTTGGGCCGGCAGCTCAAGCTATGGCAGAAAGATTTGATATCAGTTTGAATGTTGTCGATGTTGGTTGGCCTGGCGCAGCCCCTATGACGTGGGCATCGCAAATTGCGCTGGTTGCCATTCCCATTGCCATTGCAGTAAACATTGCCATGTTACTTTTAAGATTAACCCGTGTTGTTAATGTTGATATTTGGAACATTTGGCATATGACCTTCAGCGGGGCGCTGGTTTATATTGCAACCGGCTCTTACTGGCTAGGTATTGCTGGCGTGGTTGTACATGCAATTATTGCTTATAAATTGGGGGATTGGTTTGCTAAAGATACCAAAGATTTTTTTGAGCTTGACGGCATTGCCGTGCCACATGGTACTTCGGCCTATTGTGGACCGATAGCGGTATTTGTCGATGCGGTGATTGAAAAAATACCCGGCATTAGAAAGATTAATTTCAATGCGGTAGATATGCAAAAAAGATTTGGCGCATTTGGCGAGCCCGTCACAGTTGGTTTATTTATGGGGATTTTATTAGGCGTATTAGCCGGTTATGGGGTGAAACAGACTTTACAACTTGCGATTCAAACCGCAGCGGTCATGCTATTAATGCCAAGAGTGATTAAACCTATTATGGACGGTTTAACCCCAATATCTAAACAAGCACGTAAACATCTTCAATCAAAATTTGGTGGGCAAGACTTCCTTATCGGTTTAGATCCGGCACTATTGTTAGGTCATTCAACTGTTGTTTCTGCCAGCTTAATTTTTATCCCGTTAAGTATTTTTATTGCCATTGTGCTGCCCGGTAATGAAGTTCTTCCTTTTGGTGACTTAGCAACTATCGGCTTTTTTATCGCAATGGGTGTGGCGATTCATCAAGGCAATCTGTTTAGGATTATTATTTCCGGTTCAATCATTATTGCTATTACCTTATGGATTGCCACGCAAATGGTGCCACTAACCACTCAGCTTGCCGTCAATGCCGGTACTATTACTGCTGGTAATGGCATCTCGGTTGGTGCGATGGATCAAGGTGGTTCGCCAATTACTTATATCTTAGTTCAACTGGTTAATTTAAAACAACCGATCGGGTTTGCCTGCATTGGTCTCTTTTACCTGTTTTGCCTATTTTTGACCTGGCAACGCGCGCAAAAATACAAATTGTTATTAAAACAGCAACAGGTAGAAAGTGCTAATGGCGCGAACAAATCATAAAAATAGTAATTTTTAAAATCCAATTAGCAACGTTCACTGTTAAACCAGTGAACGTTAAAACAGCAACCTATTTGATTATTAACATAGGAAAATAATATGAAAGCAGTCGTTGTTAATGATGAGGGGACTTTATCTGTAGAAGATATTGAGATGCCCAAAATCACTTCACCAGATCAAATTCTGGTGAAAGTGGCGTATTGTGGGTTATGCGGTTCTGATATTCCACGCATTTTTCATCATGGTGCACATTTTTACCCAATCACACTTGGTCATGAATTTAGTGGCACGGTTGTCGAAATGGGCAGCGATGTGACAGAGTTTGAGATTGGTGATCTGATCTCTTGTGTACCTTTATTGCCTTGTTTTAAATGTGATGAGTGTCAAAAACATTACTATTCACTTTGTAAACACTACACCTTCGTTGGTTCAAGAATTACCGGCGGATTGGCACAGTATATCGTCATAAATAAGAAAAATGCCTTTAAGTTACCGAAAAGTGTTAGCCCTATTGAAGGGGCATTTTTTGAGCCAATGACTGTTGGGATGCATGCACTATTATTGGCTGACGGTTGTCAAAATAAAAATGTAGTGATTGTTGGTGGCGGTACCATTGGTTTGCTTGCTATGCAGTGCGCCAAAGCGATGGGAGCTAAATTTGTTGCGGTATTAGATATTAATCAAGAGCGTTTAGATCTGGCTAAAAAGCTAGGTGCTGATGCGGTTTATCACTCTAAAAATATGACAGCTTCGGCGATCTATGAAGCACTGATGCCACATCGATTTGATCAGGTGGTATTAGAAACCGCCGGCACACCAGCGACAGTAAGCTTAGCCATTGAAATAGCTGGCGCTAGAGCCAAAGTCGGTTTGATTGGCACATTGCATCATGATGTGACCCTTTCAGAAAAAACGTTCGGAATGATTTTACGCAAAGAGCTTGAGATTTTAGGTAGCTGGATGAATTACTCAGCACCATGGCCTGGCAAAGAGTGGCAACTCGTTAGTCAGTTTTTTGTTGACGGTAAAATCAGGTTAGATGAGCTAATTGCAGGGGTGGGTGATTTTAATGAATTTACTCA
>CALYPO010000112.1 GCA_945276085.1 uncultured Gilliamella sp. | reverse complement strand
CCGAGGGCCGCCGCCTGATGGTGCTGGACACGCTGCGCCGGTTCCACATCGAGGAAGAAAACGCCAGCGGCCCCATGGCCCAGGTCATCGGTCGCATGGAGGCCATCGCCGCCGATACCGGGTGCTCTATCGTGTTCCTGCACCATGCCAGCAAGGGCGCGGCCATGATGGGCGCAGGCGACCAGCAGCAGGCCAGCCGGGGCAGCTCGGTACTGGTCGATAACATCCGCTGGCAGTCCTACCTGTCGAGCATGACCAGCGCCGAGGCCGAGGAATGGGGTGTGGACGACGACCAGCGCCGGTTCTTCGTCCGCTTCGGTGTGAGCAAGGCCAACTATGGCGCACCGTTCGCTGATCGGTGGTTCAGGCGGCATGACGGCGGGGTGCTCAAGCCCGCCGTGCTGGAGAGGCAGCGCAAGAGCAAGGGGGTGCCCCGTGGTGAAGCCTAAGAACAAGCACAGCCTCAGCCACGTCCGGCACGACCCGGCGCACTGTCTGGCCCCCGGCCTGTTCAGTGCCCTCAAGCGGGGCGAGCGCAAGCGCAGCAAGCTGGACGTGACGTATGACTACGGCGACGGCAAGCGGATCGAGTTCAGCGGCCCGGAGCCGCTGGGCGCTGATGATCTGCGCATCCTGCAAGGGCTGGTGGCCATGGCTGGGCCTAATGGCCTAGTGCTTGGCCCGGAACCCAAGACCGAAGGCGGACGGCAGCTCCGGCTGTTCCTGGAACCCAAGTGGGAGGCCGTCACCGCTGATGCCATGGTGGTCAAAGGTAGCTATCGGGCGCTGGCAAAGGAAATCGGGGCAGAGGTCGATAGTGGTGGGGCGCTCAAGCACATACAGGACTGCATCGAGCGCCTTTGGAAGGTATCCATCATCGCCCAGAATGGCCGCAAGCGGCAGGGGTTTCGGCTGCTGTCGGAGTACGCCAGCGACGAGGCGGACGGGCGCCTGTACGTGGCCCTGAACCCCTTGATCGCGCAGGCCGTCATGGGTGGCGGCCAGCATGTGCGCATCAGCATGGACGAGGTGCGGGCGCTGGACAGCGAAACCGCCCGCCTGCTGCACCAGCGGCTGTGTGGCTGGATCGACCCCGGCAAAACCGGCAAGGCTTCCATAGATACCTTGTGCGGCTATGTCTGGCCGTCAGAGGCCAGTGGTTCGACCATGCGCAAGCGCCGCCAGCGGGTGCGCGAGGCGTTGCCGGAGCTGGTCGCGCTGGGCTGGACGGTAACCGAGTTCGCGGCGGGCAAGTACGACATCACCCGGCCCAAGGCGGCAGGCTGACCCCCCCCACTCTATTGTAAACAAGACATTTTTATCTTTTATATTCAATGGCTTATTTTCCTGCTAATTGGTAATACCATGAAAAATACCATGCTCAGAAAAGGCTTAACAATATTTTGAAAAATTGCCTACTGAGCGCTGCCGCACAGCTCCATAGGCCGCTTTCCTGGCTTTGCTTCCAGATGTATGCTCTTCTGCTCCTGCAGCTAATGGATCACCGCAAACAGGTTACTCGCCTGGGGATTCCCTTTCGACCCGAGCATCCGTATGATACTCATGCTCGATTATTATTATTATAGAAGCCCCCATGAATAAATCGCTCATCATTTTCGGCATCGTCAACATAACCTCGGACAGTTTCTCCGATGGAGGCCGGTATCTGGCGCCAGACGCAGCCATTGCGCAGGCGCGTAAGCTGATGGCCGAGGGGGCAGATGTGATCGACCTCGGTCCGGCATCCAGCAATCCCGACGCCGCGCCTGTTTCGTCCGACACAGAAATCGCGCGTATCGCGCCGGTGCTGGACGCGCTCAAGGCAGATGGCATTCCCGTCTCGCTCGACAGTTATCAACCCGCGACGCAAGCCTATGCCTTGTCGCGTGGTGTGGCCTATCTCAATGATATTCGCGGTTTTCCAGACGCTGCGTTCTATCCGCAATTGGCGAAATCATCTGCCAAACTCGTCGTTATGCATTCGGTGCAAGACGGGCAGGCAGATCGGCGCGAGGCACCCGCTGGCGACATCATGGATCACATTGCGGCGTTCTTTGACGCGCGCATCGCGGCGCTGACGGGTGCCGGTATCAAACGCAACCGCCTTGTCCTTGATCCCGGCATGGGGTTTTTTCTGGGGGCTGCTCCCGAAACCTCGCTCTCGGTGCTGGCGCGGTTCGATGAATTGCGGCTGCGCTTCGATTTGCCGGTGCTTCTGTCTGTTTCGCGCAAATCCTTTCTGCGCGCGCTCACAGGCCGTGGTCCGGGGGATGTCGGGGCCGCGACACTCGCTGCAGAGCTTGCCGCCGCCGCAGGTGGAGCTGACTTCATCCGCACACACGAGCCGCGCCCCTTGCGCGACGGGCTGGCGGTATTGGCGGCGCTGAAAGAAACCGCAAGAATTCGTTAACTGCACATTCGGGATATTTCTCTATATTCGCGCTTCATCAGAAAACTGAAGGAACCTCCATTGAATCG
This sequence comes from uncultured Gilliamella sp., assembly GCA_945276085.1. Lineage (GTDB taxonomy): Bacteria > Pseudomonadota > Gammaproteobacteria > Enterobacterales > Orbaceae > Gilliamella. The sequence continues at coordinate 1,004 of CALYPO010000112.1, read as the reverse complement.
AACTAATATTTTTTTTGGTGAATCGCATTCTGACTGGTTGCCTGTCAGAGGCGGAGAATCTGGTGATTTTGTTTTTCGACGTGGTGACGGGCATGCCTTCGCGAAAATCGCACCTGCTTCCCGCCGCGGTGAGCTCGCTGGAGAGCGTGACCGCCTCATTTGGCTCAAAGGTCGAGGTGTGGCTTGCCCCGAGGTCATCAACTGGCAGGAGGAACAGGAGGGTGCATGCTTGGTGATAACGGCAATTCCGGGAGTACCGGCGGCTGATCTGTCTGGAGCGGATTTGCTCAAAGCGTGGCCGTCAATGGGGCAGCAACTTGGCGCTGTTCACAGCCTATCGGTTGATCAATGTCCGTTTGAGCGCAGGCTGTCGCGAATGTTCGGACGCGCCGTTGATGTGGTGTCCCGCAATGCCGTCAATCCCGACTTCTTACCGGACGAGGACAAGAGTACGCCGCAGCTCGATCTTTTGGCTCGTGTCGAACGAGAGCTACCGGTGCGGCTCGACCAAGAGCGCACCGATATGGTTGTTTGCCATGGTGATCCCTGCATGCCGAACTTCATGGTGGACCCTAAAACTCTTCAATGCACGGGTCTGATCGACCTTGGGCGGCTCGGAACAGCAGATCGCTATGCCGATTTGGCACTCATGATTGCTAACGCCGAAGAGAACTGGGCAGCGCCAGATGAAGCAGAGCGCGCCTTCGCTGTCCTATTCAATGTATTGGGGATCGAAGCCCCCGACCGCGAACGCCTTGCCTTCTATCTGCGATTGGACCCTCTGACTTGGGGTTGATGTTCATGCCGCCTGTTTTTCCTGCTCATTGGCACGTTTCGCAACCTGTTCTCATTGCGGACACCTTTTCCAGCCTCGTTTGGAAAGTTTCATTGCCAGACGGGACTCCTGCAATCGTCAAGGGATTGAAACCTATAGAAGACATTGCTGATGAACTGCGCGGGGCCGACTATCTGGTATGGCGCAATGGGAGGGGAGCAGTCCGGTT
>CALYPO010000111.1 GCA_945276085.1 uncultured Gilliamella sp. | reverse complement strand
TTTTATAAGATCGGCTTGAAATTAAGCATATTAATTAACACGTATGTGAATGAATGGCACTGAATCAGGCTTAAAACTGTCTTTATATTCATCAAATACGATTAAAGGACTGTGATCTCCAACAATTACGATTTCAGTATCTTTAAATCCACCTCTTTTGATTTCATCAGCAAGTATCTGAAAAAACTGATGTTGTAAATTCAGATTCCGGCATGCTTCTTGTCGTCCATTAAATAAGGGCTGATGACAATCATAAGTATTTGCCCCCAGCATATCCTCTTCAGAATATGGATGATGAGTGTTTAATGTCAGCCAATAAATAAATGATTTACCTTGTGCATCCTTATTTGCGGCTGATACATCATGCACAATATTATAATCACAAGCTCCAGAAAATGAATAACAAAGTTTTATATTACTAAAATGTGGATAAAAATGCGCATTTTGTAATCCCATATGAGGATACCAATCTTTACGACTATACATTCTAGAAGATGAACCATGAAATGCTTGTATTGAATAGCCTTGCTTCTGCAATTTTACTGGAACACAATTTTCAAATTTTTCCCAGGGTCCAAGAGTAAAATTTAAACTCTTAGCTTTTAAATCACATAGCTCCCGTATTTCACCCAAAATAGTTTTGTTCAATGCAGGATTTTCGCCTTTTTCTATTACATTTATATTAGGCACTTTAAGCAAAGGTTCTATTATTGATAAATTAATTTTTTCGTGATTAGGTATAAAAACACCCCATGATTCATTTAGCACAAACAATATTTTTTTCGGTGGATGCTGCATATTTATCTGTTTCTGTAGCACCCCCCCATCCGGCCAATCATAAAATTCGGGTTTGATGTTTTTAAGCCAAAAAAACTGCATATTATATTTAAGATTTCGAATCGTTTCGTAATAACTTCCCCACCAACCTGTAGTCATGTAACGATCAGATAAATTTACACCACGATAATCGTAAATACTAATGACAAATAGTAAATATAATACAGATAAAGATGGAATCATTTCCGTTGAAGTCAAACGAACTAGGAATTTTAGAATTAAAAACAAGCTTAATATCAGATAACCAAAAAATAATCCCAAAATTAACCAGTATAATTTTGGAGCTTGTGGAATGAAATAAAGTAACTCAATAAATTCAGATAAATTTTCATAATGATAGAATTGTTTAATCCAATACAAAATGTCAAATATATAAATACAAATATAGGCAATAGTAAATAATATTATCGACCAGATTTTTCTCAAACATAACAATGGAATAATCCAAACATATTCCAATACAACCACATATCGCTGCGAATGAATTAATACTTGAGATAACCAGAAAAGACCATTATTTATGATTAGGTAAAAACCAATAAAAAACCATAACGACACCGGAAAATATTTTTTGAGTGTATGTATTACTCTAGAAAAATGGGGAAAATGTTTTGCGATACTCATTAATATTATTTATACCAAATTTAGATATTTTATCATTCAAATGTAACTTTAATAAATAATAACATAATAATATAAAGACCAAATATATTATTTGAATATTTACACTGTTTAAAAAATTAAATATTACAAATTTCAATTTACTTAATGTAATTACTTTTCACCGTCCTGCGTAATTATTTATGAACTTAATGAGATGCTGATGTATAAGTTTAAAAATATTCAAATAAAAAATAATCTACAAACATTTTTGCTTCACTACTCACCCTTAAAAAAATGCTAACTTTTGTCGTAATATGAATACTTTTTGGACACCTTCGTAATATCAATTAGGATAACGCAGGGAATTTTTATAATCCCACCCTTAATGCAAGTAATTCTTGCCCATATTATATGTTTTGATTAAAAAACATTTAGATGAAAACTCCATTATATATTTTATTCATAAGTGAAAAATGTTTTTTAAGATTACATATGTAAATATGGCTAAGAATATGTACTAAATTAATTAACTTTTACATGAATAAAAGGAACAGAATCAGGCTTAAAACTGTCTTTATATTTATCTAGAATAATAGGAGGGCTATGATCACCAACAATTACAATGTCAGTATCCTTAAATCCTCCGTCTCTGATTTCATCAGCTAGTATCTGAAAAAATTGATGCTGCAGATTAAGATTTCGGCATGCTTCTTGCCTTCCATCAAATAACGGCTGTTGGCAATCGTACTTATTTGCACTCAACATATCTAGTTCAGAATAAGGATGATGGGTGTTCAGTGTTAGCCAATATATAAATGATTTACCCTGTGCAGATTTATTGGCAGCTGATACATCATGCACAATATTGTAGTCACAAGCTCCAGGAAATGAATGACATTGTTTAATATTACTGAATTGAGGGAAAAAATGCGCATTTTGCAAATCCATATGCGGATACCAATCTTTTCTGTCATACATCTTGGCATAAGAACCATGGAAAGCCTGCACGTCATACCCCTGTTTTTGTAATCTTACCGGAACACATTTTTTGAACTTATCAAACGGACCTAGTTTAAAATTGGAACTTTTAGCTTTCAAATCACATAACTCGCGCAGCTCCCCCATTATGGTACTGTGGAGTGCTGGATTTTCACCTTCAGCTATTAGTTTTACATTGGGTAAATTTAGCAATGATGCTTTTACCGATGAATTAATATAGCCATGTTCAGGTACAAAAGTACCCCATGATTCATTTAAAATAAATAGTATTTTTTTGGGGGGATGTTGTAAGTCAATTTGTTTTTGTAATGCGCCACCATGTGGCCAATCATAAAATTCAGGCTTAAGCGTACCACGCCAAAAAAACTCATTGTTAAATTTTAGATTTTGAATGGTTTCATAATAACTACCCCACCAGCCGCGAGTTGCATATCGATCGGAAAGATTAACACCACGATAATCATAAAAAAATGAGAAAAAAATAAAATAGATTATAGCTAATGGCCAAATTGATTTCGCAGAAATTAATCTGGAAAGGTATTTAAAAATTAAAAAAAGACTTATAGCCAGATAGAAAATGAATATTAAAATGAAAAGCCAGTACAGCTTAGGTGCATGTGGTAAAAAACGCAGTAATTCAATGAACTCGATAAAATTATCATAATGGTAAAATTGTTTTATCCAATACAAAATATCTAGAAAATAAATAGCACAATAAGCTACTGCAAACAAAATAAATGACCAACGTTTGCTTAGAAATAATAAAGGTAAAATCCAAATATATTCCAATACGATATTGTACCTAGCAGAATATACTAAAATATGTGCCAACCAGAAAAAACCATTATTTATCAAACAATAAAGTACTAGAAAAAGCCAAAAATGCAAAGAAAATCTAGTCCTTAGTAAATTTATAAACTTTAAAAACGTTGGAAAATTTTTGTCGTAACTCATACCAAGGATAAAAAATTTTCTGAATTAAAAAAGAAATAAGCCGCTTTTGCGGCTTATTAGAAATATTATAGCTATTAAATCAGGAAAGCTTTAGGAATATATTTATTATCCATTG
>CALYPO010000110.1 GCA_945276085.1 uncultured Gilliamella sp. | reverse complement strand
TTTAATTTTTGATTAGTGTTAGGAGGATAAGATGAAAATTGGTGATCTATTAAAGAAATACCGCTTAAGCCGTGGTAAAACTAAAAAGGCTTGGGCAGGAGATATCCTTAGCCCGTCATTTTATGCTCGAGTTGAAAATGGAAGTAACCGTATTTCCGCAGAAGATTTAATTGACCTATTACATGCCAATGATATATCTGTAGTTGAATTTTTTGGACAACTAAATCCTCAGGATAGATTAGTTAATGAGAGAAGATACCAATTTTTGTTTGCAATCAATGAAGCTTACTATCAAGATTCAAAAGCAGACTTACTGAAAATTCGCGATACTATTTGTAAAAGCAATCTACCTGATAAAAGCGAAGAACTAATGATACTAGATGTTTATTTGGCAATTGTCGATGATGAATATGACAGCATTAACCAAGAGACATTACATGAACTAAAGGATCGAATATTCATGGCCAATGAATTTGATCTTGATACAATGAATTTATATTGTAATTGTATGGCTTTCTACGATTTTGATACTAACCTGATGATTTCGAGCAAGCTTGTAAAACAGTATCAAGGAAACCAAAATAGCTTAATTGAGAAAAATTTATTAGGAATAATTATCAACATGCTAAATTTTTGTATTAAAGAGCAACGTTATGAAGAAGCTAAACAATTTATTAATTCTGCCAATCAAATCGCTCCTAAACCAGAAATATATTTTTATAAAAATATGATAATTTTCTTCACTAATATAATTCGCTATCACACAAACTCTGATGAAAAGTATTTAGAAACTTGTCATGATATTATTAATGATATCAATAGAATTGGGATGAACGATTTTAGTAAAGAAATGGCAGAGTTTTTACAAAAGAATATTAAATAGATCTTATTGGGACATCCTTGTAACGTTTATAGCCAGATACTAGAAAAGAAGTTATATTTGGCTTAAAAAAATACAATCTTGAACAAACTGACATGATTGCTTCATAAGTAGCAAATATGCCAGTTTTTTCTTTGCGCTTTTTTACATGATACAATTTCTTTAATTAGTGTATTAGATGTCTAATACACTTCAGTTATAAAGGAGAGCTAGAAATGAACACGACAGTAAAAAATTTACTACAGCTTGATAGTGTCAGCACATATGTTGGACATACAGAAATCGTGAAAAAAGCTACTTTTGGCATTAAGCCCGGTGAAATTATTGGTTTAATTGGTCCAAATGGAGCTGGTAAAACGACTATTATGAAAACCATTCTGGGACTAATGAAGTTTACTGGCAGAATTAATGTTAACGGTAAACCTGTCACTGAAAATAATCATGCTTCCTTGGCAAAGGTTGGGGCTTTGATTGAGCATCCAGCAATTTATCCTTTTTTAACAGGCCAAGAAAATTTGAAATTGTATGCTCATAGTAAAGACGATATGACCCGAATAGTTACTAGGTTGCAAATGAATTCATACATTAACAGTAAGGCTAAAGGCTATTCTTTAGGAATGAAACAAAAATTAGGTATTGCAATAGCCTTGTTAAATCAGCCAGATTTGGTAATTCTTGATGAGCCGATGAATGGTCTGGATATTGAGTCAACGATTGGCGTTAGAAAATTAATTCAAGAATATGCCAGTCGTGGTACCGCGTTTTTAATTTCTAGCCATATTTTAAGTGAATTACAAAAAGTAATGACTAGAGTTGTTTTGATTAGTAACGGAAAAATCATTTTAAATCAAAGCATAAGTGATTTTGAGACAATTAGTCACCAAAAATATCAGGTAACTACTGAAAATAATGATATGGCTAAAAAGATTTTTAGTGTTAATCAAGTTAATTACACTGAAAAAGATCAGCATTTAACTATTGCGCAAGAAAATATCTTCAAGATACAAGATGAGCTTTTCAAAAATAACATTCATTTGATAGAAATGACACCAGTTGAAGTAAATCTTGAACAGATTGTGATTGATATTTTAGACAAGGAAAGAGGCTAAAATTATGGTTACCGCAATCAAAGAAGAATTTTACAAATTTAACCATGAGCGTGTTTCTTTATATGGTTTGTTGTTTTTGTTAGCGGTCATGGCTTATGGTGCTCTTACGGGGAAAATGAATAAGACAGATTTAATCTATGGCTATGATGCTGTTGAATGGATTCCGATTATTATCATTGCGGTTGCAAGTGCTTTTTTCGCAATGGAATATACCAATAACACGATCATCATGTTGCTGTACAAAAACTCAAATAGACTAAGAATCTATTTAGCTAAATTTTTTATTATCTTTTTATATGCTATTTTTTTAACTATTGCAGCAGTTTTACTGACTTTTTTGTTAAGCCTAGTATTTGTTCCAGGTAAGTATCATTGGACAACGGTTATTCACGGCCATTCTATTATTGGCGATTTATTGATTAATATGGGTGCAACTCTGTTATATTGTTTCTTCATAAATGGGCTGTCATTTATGTTAATTATGTTAGTCAAGGTTAATGCAATTGTTATCTGTATTGGCTTATTCTTAGGTTATATTGGCTCAAGTATCTCTGTTGCCTTAATGGAAATTTTTCCTTCAGCAATCAACATTATTAAATGGAATCCTTTAAGTATGATTTTTATTTCCCAACAGCTAACACGGAGCTCGCTAACTGCTACGTCACACTTAAGCAATATCCAGCTGATAATAGCTACAGTTATGTATGGCATAGTGTTTGGCACCATAGGCTATTTCGTGTTTAAACACCGCCGAGTTTGATTCTAAAGAAAGGAAAAAATAAAATGCTTTATAGTTTAAAACAAGAAATTTATAAACTGAAACATAAAAAGATTTCTTGGATTGCAACTTTAATATTATTGCTACTTATGGTTATAACGGGTTACTCAATAGGTTATGAAGAAGCCAAAGTTTGTTTAATGACTTGTTATAATGCGTCTTATTGGATTACCTTTATTTTGATTATCGTTGGCGCAACTACTTTTTCGATGGAATTTCAGAATAATACCATCCTCACTTTGCTTTACAAATCATCAAATAAGCTTAAAGTCTATATAGCGAAATTTATTGTTCTCTCACTTTACAATATATATTTACATGCTATGGCAATAATTTTTACCTTTATCTTAAGTATGTCTATCTTTAAATCAAATATTACTTGGACCACCGTATATCAGTATGGTCAGCCAATCTGGCAAAATATGCTTAATACGATGATTGTTGACTTACTAACCACTACATTAGTACTAAGTATCGTTTTTATGCTATCTTGCATGGTTAACAATAACGCAATAGTTATTACTGCCAGTGTTTTGGTGTTTTTTATAGGTGGAAATGTATCTACAGATTTACTAAGAATCCATAAATTTATTGGTGTTATGAAATGGAATCCTTTTAGTATGCTTAATTTAACCGATCAATACTATAATTACGCTGGTTATATTAGTATTACGCACTTAACAAACTTAGAAATGATGCTGGGGACTGCCTGTTATATCACTTTATTTCTAACTATTAGCTACCTAATTTTTCGCAAAAAGAGCTTTTAGCTTTTGTAATTAAGCTTTTGAAGATACATAAAAAGGACTGGAGAAGTTAATCTCTAGTCCTTTTCAATTTAATT
>CALYPO010000109.1 GCA_945276085.1 uncultured Gilliamella sp. | reverse complement strand
ATAAACAAAGATAATCCATCTATACCTATTTTAGTTAAACCTAAGGGAGTAAAGTGAAATGGAGCTTATTAAAAAAATAATATTAATAAATATCTTATGTCTTGGGATGTCAGGGTGTTACGAATCCGTTGTTCGTTTTTGGAATGGGCCAGGATGGGATACTTGGTCAAAGGAAAAGAATACAGCATTTCATGATTGCTTCATCGAGTTGCGATCACTTCCGCGTCCTAAAAATGAATATATAGGTTCAAAAGAAATGCAGGATTGGCTAAGTAATGTGTATGGTCCTGCTGAAGATGCATGCATGAAAAGAAAAGGGTTTTAATTTTAAAAAAATTTCTTAAAAAATATAAATTAAATTCAGTTTTAATCATAGCTATAATTTGTTTATTTTGTTATACAAAAGTAGTTTATTTACATCAAATATTCAGAAATAGCTTAAATAGTAACTAATCAGCGGGCGCCAGTTTATCAAAGTGATAGCATATATACTGGTGCCTTTTATTGTATTAGAGCAAATGACATTGGCCACATACGCTGCGCACAATATAGGTAATCTTTAGCTACTAGTAATTGGAGAATATGGGACTATCAATTGGGTAAATCGGCAGGGTAAGATGACAACCTATGACCCAAAAACGTTAAAGACGATTAGAACCAAGCAAATACCGATACATGAAATTAATGGTAAACACTATTTTAACTATGAAGGTAAGAAATACTATGCAGACCCATTCAAGTAAAACAAGGTTAGTAATTTTGACAGCCCTTAGTTTGGTATTAGAAGGGTGTAGTATATCGGACTGGTATAATGGGTACTATGTCGAGCGGGCAGCAGTTAAGGAAGGGCAAAAAAAAAGTGATGCTTATTATAATGCTGAATCGCCCCAAATGAAGGAGCTGAGAAGTAAAAATGATGCTTATTGCACAGAACTGTCGGAAAAGCCGGAAAATCGAGTAGCAAGAATAGGATTTCCAAATGGTGTATGGAATCAACCCATGTACGAGCAATGTATGGAAAAAAGAGGAACACCAACCTATGAAGCTTACGTTTCAGAGCAGGTGAAGAAAAGAGATGCTGAGCGCAGGGCAAGGGGTGAAATATTTTCTCCAAATATGTAATTACTGATTGTTTTATTAGCAACTAAATCAGAAGGCACTAGTGTATCAAAATGATAGCAAATACACTGGTGCCTTTATTGTATTAGTACAAATGACAATTGTCATAATTCTTAACAACAATATGCAGACCAGCTAGTAATAAATGATTACGAAGGAAGTAAAGCATATTCAGCAGTGCATTACACCGATTTTGTGGGTAGAAGTTCGCTGATATTGTTTCGTAGTCAGTATACGATAGGAGGTAATCCACCTACTGGTGGTGTAGAAGATAAACCGTTTATGTATTCGCACAGTAGTTATTTTAGAGAAAAACCAAAAGCTATTTTGGTAGATGAAAAGGGAAGAAATATTGATTCAGATGGAAACATGACAGGAGGAAAAGTTAATAAAAATCCATATAGACAAGATTTTGATAACGTATGGATAAATGGGTTAAATCATAATATGAATAAAGAAAATCCTTCTCAACCGGTTATAGTTAAACCATCAAAAACAAAAAAGGAGTAAAGTGAAATGAAACGTAATATATATATAATATTAATAATTATATTTGGTTTTGTATTATCAGGATGTTATGAATCTGCTGTTCGTTTTTGGAATGGTGGACCGCATATGTCTAAAGCACAAAATGAAGCCTATGATGCATGTTTTGAGGAATTGCGTACACTTCCACGCCCAAAAAATGAATATGTAGGTTCGAAAGAAATGCAAGATTGGTTAGGTGAAATATATGCTCCTGCTGAAAGAGAGTGTATGAGAAGAAAAGGTTTTTAACTTTTTAGAATATTCATAAGTAGAGGAAAAAAAGAGAAATGAAATACATTTTTACATCACAGCTATAATTTGTTTATTTTGTTATATCGAGGTAGTTTATTTACATCAAATATTCAGAAATAGCTTAAATAGTAACTAATCAGCGGGCGCCAGTTTATCAAAGTGATAGCATATATACTGGTGCCTTTTATTGTATTAGAGCAAATGACATAGGCTACATACGCTGCGCACAAAGCAGGTAAACTTTCAGTTACTTTAAACTAAATTAGAGAATATGGGAATATTAATTTGCTTGAACGGCAGGGTTAGATGATTATATTAGACAGATATGTGGTTAAGTTCTTCTGCTAAGGGGATAAGTTACAAGATACATATTAAAAGTAAACCTAATATAATTTATAGCAAGTAAGTAACGAATATGAAAAGGCATTGGATACATATTATAACTAGCATATTTTGTATTTTTTGCTTAGGTTTAATTTTAATGAGTATATTTTGGTTATTATTTATCTTTGATAAAATAACTGATTACAATTATGGTAATTATACTTTTAGATATGATTATTCTAGAGATGATGCATATTTTGAGTATGAATTAATTGATCATAATATATATAATAAAAACATAACAAAGTCTGATGCAAGAAACTATTCTCTTGTAAAAAATTACTATAAAAAAAATAATAATATTTTTTTTTCATACATTAATGGTGATTATTATGATGGATATTGTTATTATGAATCTAAGTTATATTTTGGCAAGATTGATTTAGAAAGAAATATTTTACAAGATAATATAAGTATTAATAAATATTCAGAAACTTACAAAAAATTATCAAATTTAAATGTAACACAACAAAAATGGTTAAATTCTCCTAAAAATAAATGTCCTCAAACTATTAGATTAAAGTGATATAGAAAATTGGTTTAATTTGTTTGATTAATAATAGATAAAGATGCAAGCCACCTCTTATAAAAAAACTTTAAGCAGATAAAACCGTGCTAATACCAATACATAAAGTTAATGGTAAACGCTATTTTAACTATAGAGGTGAGAAATACTATGCAGACCCATTCAAATAAAACAAGGTTAGTGATTATGACAGTCCTTAGTCTGGTATTAGAAGGGTGTAGTATATCGGACTGGTATAATGGCTATTATGTCGAGCGGGCAGCGGTTAAGGAAGGGCAAAAAAAGTGATGCTTATTATAATGCTGAATCGCCGCAAATGAAGGAGCTGAGAAGTAAAAATCATGCTTATTGCACAGAACTATCGGAAAAGCCGGAAAATCGAGTAGCAAGAATAGGATTTCCAAATGGTGTATGGAATCAAACCATGTACGAACAATGTATGGAAAAAAGAAGAACACAACCTACGGAGCTTACGTCTCAGAGCAGGTGAAAAAAAGAGATGCTGAGCGCAGGGCAAGGGGAGGATTAGTCTTGTAAAATACTTGAAGAAAAGTCCACGACACCAAGTTTTCGTAGTAACGGCTTGATGTGATTAGAATACCTAGCTAGAGCTGTTCAGCCTCAAATTGCCTTCTTGGCTACTTCGCTTAATATATCAATAACAATGTCACGCACGCCAGAAGCGATTGGTGTTCCAACTTTGCTCATTACATGCTTGAAGCGAAACAACGCAACTTGCAATTTTGAACTATTTTTCGTCAGTTCTGCCAAATCGGAACGGAACTGTTGCAATTCTTCGGGGGAAAAGCAGCCTGAACGCTTGTATTGGCTACCTAAGAATAATACGCCTTCAATTTGGTAGTCACACAGTAT
>CALYPO010000108.1 GCA_945276085.1 uncultured Gilliamella sp. | reverse complement strand
TATTTAGAATATTGATTTTTAGTATAAAATCACTAAAATGTAAACTTTATATCAATAACTAATCATTCTTAACATGGTTGCTAAAAAAATAAAAACTTACTTCATTAGGGGATGGCACTGGATTCGGCAGCAAAGAAACTTAAAGCAGGAATCACCGGAGAAGCAACAAGAAAAGAAATATGTGTATCAGAAGTTCACCCCTTATACTGATGTTGATTTACAGTCATATAAGGATGCATTCGACTACGTTTTTGCCCATGAAGATGTCAGAAATGTAGCTATATCAGGTACATATGGATCAGGTAAAAGCAGTTTAATAGAATCATTAAAAAAAGAATTACAAAATCCTGATTCAAACTTAAGCATAGAAGGCAGCAAATACAAAAAATTTTTACATATTTCCTTAGCTCATTTTCACCATTCTCCAAACGAGAAATCTGTATCGCATCAAAGCAATTCCAATCAAAGCGACGGGTTTAATGAATTATCTATTCTGGAAAGTAAAATCCTTAATCAATTGATTCATCAAATTCCGGCAGAACAGATACCTCAAAGTAATTTTGTAGTTAAAAGAATAATTAGTAATAGAAATATAGTTGGTATTACCATATATAGTTTTCTTTCTATTCTGTTTTTGGTGAATATCATTTTTTCAGAAGCATGGAAAGAGTTTGTACTTTCTTTAAACAATGGATGGTATAAATACTTACTGCTTGTATCCACTTCAAAACAATTTTTATTATGCTCTGGCATATGGTTCGCTATTTCAGTCGCGATTTTCTTATTTTATACAATAAAACTCCAAAGGCATAAAAATATATTCAAAAAATTAAAATTTCAGGGCAATGAAATAGAAATTGGCATTGAATGCAATGATTCTTTTTTCGACAAATACCTAAATGAAGTGGTCTATGTATTTGCTAATGCAGATGCAGATGTAATCGTGTTTGAAGATATTGACCGGTTCGAAAACCGACTAATATTTGAACGGTTAAGAGAAATCAATACGTTGGTTAATTATCAGCTACAACAGCCAGAGAATAAAAACAGCAAAATACTCAGATTTTTTTATTTGGTGCGGGATGATATATTTTCAACCAAAGACAGAACCAAATTTTTTGATTTTATTATTCCGGTTATCCCTGTAGTTGATAGCTCTAATTCTTATAACAAACTAATAGAATTCTTAAAACAATATCTGGAAGAAAAACCTCGAATCAGTAAAGATTTTTTAGAAGGCTTATCGTTGTATATTGATGATATGCGGCTATTAAAAAATATTTGTAATGAATTTCATCTTTATTTTACTAAATTAAATAATACTGAGCTTAGTGCAAATAAAATGTTGGCATTGATTTCTTATAAGAATCTATTTCCGCAAGATTTTTCAAATTTGCATATTAATCAAGGTTTTGTATTTTCTTTATTTAAAAATAAGCATATATATATTGAAAAGGAAAAAGAAAAATTAGCAAAGGAATTATCAAATAAAGAAAGTTTGATAGAAAGGCTTAAACTAGAACTTGAAGAAAAAAAAGATGAATTAAGAAATTCAGCTTATAACCAAGAGAAGGAGAAAATAAATTCAATAGAAAATGAAATCAAAAGTATTAATATAAAAATATCTGATTTACCAAATAAAAAACTGAAATACATACTTAATAAGGATAATATAGATTCAATTTTTATTGAATGCCTTGACGATTCATGCAAAATTGAAAACCCAAAAGAGTTTTCTGATGTAAAAGCCAGCCCATATTTTTCCTTGCTAAAATATTTAATTCGTAATGGCTATATAGATGAAACTTATGCAGATTATATGACTTATTTTTATCCTAACAGCTTGACCATAGGTGATAAAAACTTTCTGCTTAGTGTTAGAGATGAAATTGCGAAAGATTATAACTATAAACTAAATAATCCCAAATTAATTATTGAAAAACTTCACTCCAGTTTATTTAAAAAGCCAGAAGTATTGAATATTGATTTAGTTAAATATCTATTGAGTTTACCGATAGATTATAAGGACAAAATAGTTGATATTTTAGGCCAATTATTGCATGAAAATAACCAGGCTTTTATTAATGCTTTCTGGCCTGTAATAAATAAGGAAAAGTTAAAAACGTTTGTAAGTTTAATGAATGAAAATTACCCAGGATTTTTCATGATAATGATGGAAAATGACATAGTTAATAAAAAAATTATTACGGCATATTCTGTAAATACTTTATATGTTTCATCACATTCCAATTTAAATATAATGAATACACCATTTGGTTTTTTAAGTGAATATATCGCTAATAGCAGAGATTATTTAAATATAGATGATCCAGATGAAGAGTTATTAATTCAAAATTTCAAGTTTCTGCATGTTAAATTTAAACAAATTGAATATAAATCAGCTAATAAAGCTTTATTTGATGCTGTTTATCAGAATAATTTATATAAGTTGAATATGGCTAACATCAAATTAATGCTCGCTACACAGTATCCCGTAGAGAACGATGAGGTTATCAAACATAAAAATTATTCAACTATAATGCGCCAACCTGATTCATATTTAGCTCAGTATGTATTACAAAATATCAACTACTATATACAGTCTATACTGCCTGAGTGTGAAAAGCTGATAAATGATGATGAAGACCATGTAATCCAGATTTTAAATAACCAAGAAATAGATAATGAACACAAGTATGAGTATATAAATTATCTGCATACAGTTATTAATAATCTGGAAAATATCGAAAATAAAGAGTTATGGCCAAAATTAATATCAGCAAATAATATTGCCTGTACTGAAGAAAATATTCTGCTGTATTTTCAGAATTTCGAAGATGTTGATGTTGATGATGGTTTAATTGATTTTATAAATAGCGCTAAAAACGTTCTTAACTTTGAGTCTATCAGGAACGATGATAATAAAGATATAAGAAATAGATTGTTTAATAAAATAATCATCAATCAAAATATCAATATGCAAAAATATGGTGAAATATTAGGAAGCTTAGGATTTATAGAGTTTGAGCTTGATTTTGACAAAATAAATAAAGACAGATTTAGGATACTAGTTAATAAAGAAGTGGTTTGTTTGGAACTAGAAGATTTTGAAACGGATAGTATAATTTTACTGAAATCGATTAGAGAAAATTGTGATTCAGATGAGGTATTATATTTTATTGAAAAAAATCTAAAAAACTACCTTACTTTATTGGCTCAGGATAATGAATTATTTGATTTAAATGAAGCCTTGAATTTAATTGAACAATTGAAAGATGATAGTAACGCAATTGAGTTACTGAAGTGCACAGAAGAACAAATTTCTGTTATTGATAATTCATTTACGCCGACGGTAATGGCCTACGTGCTACAACATAATTTTAATACAGCTGATTTAGAAAATTTAATTCAAGATTTTGAACAATACAATACAGAGATTCAGAAACTGGTTATCACACAGGTTAATGAGAACATTGATGAAATATTAATTGCACAAAATGCTTTGGTTTTAAAATTTATAAGATTACATTGTAATAAAGAAAATGTTTTGAACTATCTAGAGGAAACCCTTGATGATTATCTTAATTTGATTGACGAGTTTGATGAATTATTTAATTATGATGAAGCTTTAAACCTTATTGCCATTCCAATTGATGATGATCATGCAATTAGGTTGCTAGAATTTACCAACAAAACAATTTCAGTTACAGGAAAAACTTTTTCACCTAAAGTTATGGCCTATGTGCTGGAACAT
>CALYPO010000107.1 GCA_945276085.1 uncultured Gilliamella sp. | reverse complement strand
AATAGATTTGAATTTTCTGATACAGATATGTTTATCATCACATTTAACGCAGTTTTAAACACTCTATAAATTTATAGTTATTGTCGAAGACGGACACACAAATTGACGTTTGATACTAATATCGATTCAGAGTAATTTTTTAAGATTTTAAAAAAATCTATAATATAATTTTAAATGAAATAAAAAATATAACTGAATACAGACAATAAAAAAGCCCTAACTATCAAGTCAGGGCCTAACACTGTTAACTTGTTAAGATTAAATTGATGTTATCAGTTACTTACTTTTTGTTTTATACTCATCATAATATTCCTGAGCCAGTTTACGCATTGATAAACCGATTGCGGCATATTGATACTCATTTAAATTGGCCAAGGAAGCACGCGCAGACGGATGCTGCACCGCAAATCCTTTACCTGGAAGCAATACCACTCCTGCTTCATCGGCAATTCTAAATAGCATTTCAGAAGGATTTTTATTTTTTAAGATCCATTTAGCAAACTTATCATCATAAAGTTCTCGACAAATATGTTCTAAATCAATTAGCGTATAGTAATCGACATTGTTTTCATCTGTTTTGTGTTTCAAACCTAAATGCTGATAAAGTGAAGCCGCACGGCGACGAATAATCGTCTTTAACGTCGCCTTATAACTTTGATCGGCATCCATCATTTCACATAACGCAAAAAGAACCATTTGTACTTGCTGTGGCGTTGACAAACCGGCAGTATGATTTAAGGCAACCGCTCGGCTATCTGCTACTAAGCGATCAATAAATTTGAGATTTTCAGGATCGGTAACAATTGAGCTGTAACGTTTATCAAGAATCTTTCTTGTCTTACTTGGTAATGCTCTAATAGTTTTGTCGATAACATTATCATGGCTAAGCGCAATTACTCCTAAACGCCAACCTGTCGCGCCAAAATATTTAGAAAATGAATAAACTAAAATGGTATTTTTAGGGCAAATAGCAAATAAAGATTGAAAGTTATCAGCAAAAGTCCCATAAACATCATCAGTTAAAATGATCAAATCAGGGCGTTTTTTCACAATATCAGCAATAATTTTTAAGCTTTTATTATCGATTTTAACTGAAGGTGGGTTAGACGGATTAACAAGGAAAAAAGCTTTAATGGATGGATCTTCTAATTTACGTAATTCAGATTCAGGGTATTGCCAATTTAGATTTGGATCTGAATTGATTAGTACCTCAACGAGTTGATAATCATTTAAACTCGGTATTTCAAGATATGGGGTAAAAATAGGCGCGCCGATAGCTATTTTGTCCCCTTTTTCAATTAATCCATTCTCTTTCATTGAATTAAATATATAGGCCATAGCAGCTGTGCCACCTTCAACTGCAAAAAGGTCTAATTCATCACGATGTAAATACTGCGCACCCATTTGCTCAAGCACATAAGATTTTACCACTTCCTCACTTAAGGTTAACATTCGATCGGGAACGGGATAATTACATCCTAAGATGCCTTCAACCATTTCTTGCAAAAACTTATTCTCATCAAGACCTAACTGATCACGAATATAAGAAAATGCTTTACCTAAAAAAGCAACACCAGGCGTTTGGTAATTTTGTCGAATAAAATGCTCAAAACGCCCAGTTAGACCGGCTTTAATGGGAAAGCCACCTACCCCTTCATTCAAGTAAGAATAAGACATTTCTGATTCTTGAATAGCAAACACGCCTAATTGAAAAAACGCCTGACGAGGAAAAGTAGCAAGAAAATTAGGATTACCACGACCGGCATTTAACATAACGCGATCTGCACGACTTTGTGCAAGTTTAATTAAATTATCTTTTAACTCAAAAGGACTCAAATTGGCATACTTTGAAAAGTCTGTTGTGTTTTTCATGATCTGTACCTTTACTTTTATATTCCAATTAAACAAAAGCCACAACTAATGGACCTAACAAAGTTAGGAAAACATTAGCTAAAGCATAAGTAATAGCAAAAGAATTGGTTGGTGTAGAATTTCCTGCCTTATTTAGCACTTCACCGAAAGCTGGATTAGCACTACGAGCTCCCGCCAATGCACCAGCAAATACCGCTACATTTTTATAGCCAAGAACATATTTACCAAAGTAAATAGCTAATAACATAGGCAAGACAGTAACAACCACTCCAATTAAAAATAGCGATAACCCTTGTTCTTCAATGGTATTAATTGCCTGTAAACCAGAACTTAAACCGACTACAGCAACAAAACCAGCTAAGCCAAAATCTTTCAATAATTGAATAGCACCACTTGGAATGTTACCAACAGTTTGATGAATTGAACGGTACCAACCAAATAACAAACCTGACAACAAAGCCCCACCACCAGCGCCTAATGTAATTGGGATATCGCTCACACGGATAACAATTAAACCGATAATAAGACCAACTACCAAACCTAAACCATGGAAAATCCAGTCAGTTTTTTCACTACGAGTAATCGGTGCACCAATTTTATCAACAACACGTTTAAGATCGCCATCAGAACCATAAATAGTTATCACATCACCTAATTTTAAATAAATATCATTATTTAGTGGCAATGACTCGCCATCTCGATGAATAGCAATTAGATAGATACCATGCTTTAATTGAATAACCTCTTCCGATGATAGGACTTGTGTTAAATTTTCGCCAACATAACGTGAATTACGCATCTCAACGTCTTGAGTATTCATCACAACATCCATACCCGATACTGAATTAATTTCAGTGCCAAGAAGATCACTTGCTTGAATCATTGCATCACGGTGGCCAACAACTAAAATAATATCCCTAACTTCAATAACTGTGTCTGGTGTGGCTTCAATAATTTTATTGCCACGCTTTATTTTTTCAATACTTATACCATTAACTGTTTTCTCAATTTCGCTAACATTCTGATCAATTTTATTCGTCACGCGATATAAACGACCGGTAATATCTGATAGTGCTAAATTTTGATTAGAACCTAACAATAAAGAACCATGCAATTGTTCTGCTTGTGCTTTTATAGCGTCATCAGCAATATCTTTTCCCATGATTTTTGGCAAAATATTGACACAAATAATAATGGCGCCTAAAGAACCAAAGATATAGGTTACTGCATAACCAATAGTGACATTAGCTTGCATTTTATGAAGTTCTTCAACACTTAACCCTAATTGACTTAATGCATCAGATGCGGTGCCCATAATGGCAGATTGAGTAAGGCCACCAGCAGCAAGCCCCGCAGCTAGACCTTTATCTAAATTAAACACTTTAGCTAACACAACAACTGTCGCTAAACCTGCAACGGCAATAAATAACGCTAAAAAGATTTCACGCAAAGTTTTGACACCAAGCGAACGAAAAAACTGTGGTCCGCTTTCAAAACCAACCGCATAAATAAAGAGCGCGAAAAGAACCGCCTTAACGCCAGCATCAACTGTCACGCCAAAAACACTCAATGCAACGGCAACCAGTAACGAACCTGCAACACCACCCAGTTGGAATTTACCAATCCGAATAGCACCAATTAAATATCCTAAACTCAAAGAAAGAAATAAAAGAATTTCGGGTGAGTGTTGAATCCCATTTAAAATCCAGTGTGAAAGCCATTGAAACATAATAATTGTCCTCAAGTGCTAAAAAGATGAATTAAGAATGTAAGAAAAGAAATAAAAAGGGACTTAAAGAATATTCATTCAATTTTATGAATACGTTTATATATTAAACTGCTATTGCAAGAATAGAAAGTTAATTTTTATAATTGATATTATTTATA
>CALYPO010000106.1 GCA_945276085.1 uncultured Gilliamella sp. | reverse complement strand
CACCTCCATTTGAACTTAAAGTGAATGTGACAGTTTTGTTCGGAATGAGTTTGCCAGTGTTCTTGTCACGCACAGCAACCGTGAATGTTGGCTGTTCATCCACCGTGGCCGATGTTTTGTCGTTTTCCCATGCGAGAACCAATTCAAATTCGCTCAATGTCACATCGGCTGAAAGAGAACCCACGGCCTTGTTGTTATATTCGGGTACAATCGTATAAACGCCGGTAACCGTGCCTTTGAGCTTTGCTGTATAGATACCGGTTCCGGTCTCTACTACATCGTCAATCGTTATGCCCCCGCTATTAGGACCGCTTTTCATAACAAATTTCAAGTCCTCGGCGATGTTACCTACCAGATTGCCATACTTGTCCTTGGCCGTAAAGGTCAATGTCGAGGTGTCGTGACCGTCTGCGACGATCAAGTCCGGAACAGCTTCGAATGTTGAACGCTCGTTACCGTCGCCATCCTTGTCAACAGGATCACCGGCTTTCAATGTCACATCGGCTGAAAGAGAACCAACGGCCGCGTTTTTATATTCCGGTACAATCGTATAAACGCCGGCAACCGTGCCTTTGAGGTTTGCTGTATAGGTACCGGCTGTTTCGGTCTCTACTACATCGTCAATCGTTATGCCCTTGCTATCAGGACCGGTTTTCATAACAAATTTCAAGTCCTTGGCGATCCCACCGACAACGTGGCCAGTCTTGTCCTGAGCCTTAAAGGTCAATAGCGAGGTGGCGTTATTGTCTGCGACGATCAAGTCCGGAACAGCTGTGAATGTTGAACGCTGATTACCTTCGCCATCCTTGTCAACAGGATCACCGACTTTCAATTCCACATCGGCTGAAAGAGAACCCACGGGCTCGTTATTATATTGCGGTACAATCGTGTAAACGCCGACAACCGTGCCTTTGAGGTTTGCTTTATAGGTACCGGCTGTTTCGGTCTCTACTACATCGTCAATCGTTATGCCCTTGCTATCAGGACCGGTTTTCATAACAAATTTCAAGTCCTTGGCGATCCCACCGACAACGTGGCCATACTTGTCCTGGGCCTTAAAGGTCAATAGCGAGGTGGCGGTATTGTCTGCGGCGATCGAGGGTGGGAAGGCTGTGAATGTTGAACGCTCGTTACCGTCGCCATCCTTGTCAACAGGATCACCGGCTTTCAATGTCACATCGGCTGAAAGAGAACCAACGTCCGCGTTTTTATATTCCGGTACAATCGTATAAATGCCGACAACCGTGCCTTTGAGGTTTGCTGTATAGGTACCGGCTGTTGCGGTCTCTACTACATCGTCAATCGTTATGCCCTTGCTATCAGGACCGGTTTTCATAACAAATTTCAAGTCCTTGGCGATCCCACCGACAACGTGGCCATTCTTGTCCTGGGCCTTAAAGGTCAATAGCGAGGTGGCGGTATTGTCTGCGGCGATCGAGGGTGGGAAGGCTGTGAATGTTGAACGCGCATTACCGTCGCCATCCTTGTCAACAGGATCACCGGCTCCCAATGTCACAGTGTCTGAAAGAGAACCCACGGCCTTGTTTTTATATTCCGGTACAATCGTATAAACGCCGGTAACCGTGCCTTTGAGGTTTGCTGTATAGGTACCGGCTGTTGCGGTCTCTACTACATCGTCAATCGTTATGCCATTGATATCAGGACCGGTTTTCATAACAAATTTCAGGTCGTTGGCTTTCCCAACTACCGCATTGCCATACTTGTCCTGGGCCTTAAAGGTCAATAGCGAGGTGGCGGTATTGTCTGCGGCGATCGAGGGTGGGAAGGCTGTGAATGTTGAACGCTCGTTACCGTCGCCATCCTTGTCAACAGGATCACCGGCTTTCAATGTCACATCGGCTGAAAGAGAACCAACGTCCGCGTTTTTATATTCCGGTACAATCGTATAAATGCCGACAACCGTGCCTTTGAGGTTTGCTGTATAGGTACCGGCTGTTGCGGTCTCTACTACATCGTCAATCGTTATGCCCTTGCTATCAGGACCGGTTTTCATAACAAATTTCAAGTCCTTGGCGATCCCACCGACAACGTGGCCATTCTTGTCCTGGGCCTTAAAGGTCAATAGCGAGGTGGCGTTATTGTCTGCGATGATCGAGGGTGGGAAGGCTGTGAATGTTGAACGCTTTTCATCAGGAGCATCGGCTCCCAATGTCACAGTGTCTGAAAGAGAACCCACGGCCTTGTTTTTATATTCCGGTACAATCGTATAAACGCCGGTAACCGTGCCTTTGAGGTTTGCTGTATAGGTACCGGCTGTTGCGGTCTCTACTACATCGTCAATCGTTATGCCATTGATATCAGGACCGCTTTTCATAACAAATTTCAAGTTCTCGGCTTTCCCAACTACCGCATTGCCATACTTGTCCTGGGCCTTAAAGGTCAATGTCGAGGCATCCTCATTGTCTGCGAAAATAAAGTGTGGGTCGGCTTTGAATGTTGAACGCGCCTTACCTTCGTCATCCTTTTCAACAGGATCACCGGCTGTCAATTCCACATCGGCTGAAAGAGAACCCACGGGCTCGTTATTATATTGCGGTACAATCGTGTAAACGCCGACAACCGTGCCTTTGAGGTTTGCTTTATAGGTACCGGCTGTTTCGGTCTCTTGTACCTTGTCAATCGTTATGCCCTCGCTATCAGGACCGCTTTTCATAACAAATTTCAAGTCCTTGGCGATCCCACCGACAACGTGGCCATTCTTGTCCTGGGCCTTAAAGGTCAATAGCGAGGTGGCGTTATTGTCTGCGACGATCGAGGGTGGGAAGGCTGTGAATGTTGAACGCTGATTACCTTTTTCATCCTTGTCAACAGGAGCACCGGCTCCCAATGTCACAGTGTCTGAAAGAGAACCCACGGCCTTGTTTTTATATTCCGGTACAATCGTATAAACGCCGACAACCGTGCCTCTGAGCTTTGCTTCATAGGTACCGGCTGTTCCGGTCTCTTTTACCTCGTCAATCGTTATGCCCTTGCTATCAGGACCGCTTTTCATAACAAATTTCAAGTCTTTGGCGATCCCACCGACAACGTGGCCATTCTTGTCCTGGGCCATAAAGGTCAATGTCGAGTACGCGGTATTGTCTGCGACGATCGAGTGTGGGTCGGCTATGAATGTTGAACGCTCCTTACCTGCGTCATCCTTGTCAACAGGATCACCGACTTTCAATTCCACATCGGCTGAAAGAGAACCAACGGCCGCGTTTTTATATTCCGGTACAATCGTATAAACGCCGACAACCGTGCCTCTGAGCTTTGCTTCATAGGTACCGGCTGTTCCGGTCTCTTTTACCTCGTCAATCGTTATGCCCTTGCTATCAGGACCGCTTTTCATAACAAATTTCAAGTCTTTGGCGATCCCACCGACAACGTGGCCATTCTTGTCCTGGGCCATAAAGGTCAATGTCGAGTACGCGGTATTGTCTGCGACGATCGAGGGTGGGACGGCTTTGAATGTTGAACGCTGCTTACCTTCGTCATCCTTGTCAACAGGAGCACCGGCTCCCAATGTCACAGTGTCTGAAAGAGAACCCACGGCCTTGTTTTTATATTCCGGTACAATCGTATAAACGCCGACAACCGTGCCTCTGAGCTTTGCTTCATAGGTACCGGCTGTTCCGGTCTCTTTTACCTCGTCAATCGTTATGCCCTTGCTATCAGGACCGCTTTTCATAACAAATTTCAGGTCGTTGGCTTTCCCAACTACCGCATTGCCATACTTGTCCTGGGCCATAAAGGTCAATGTCGAGTACGCGTTATTGTCTG
>CALYPO010000105.1 GCA_945276085.1 uncultured Gilliamella sp. | reverse complement strand
CATCTAAAAGCTATTATTCCAGACATGATTCGCTTGGTTTTTGGTTATGGAATAAATCACTTAAACACCAACCAAATGTTAAGCTTGAACAACATAGTGAAGATATTGATGATTTATTTGACACATGGCTGCTTATTATGACGGGACATCATGGCAAGCCACCAGAACGAGGTGCAGATGGCAATTTATCATTTAATGAACAAGATAAACAAGCGGCTTTAGACTATATTATCGCACTGAATCAATTGTTTATTGTCGATAACAATTTAGCACACTATCCTTGTCATTTTTTTGATAAAAATTATCATAAAAAATTAAAACAAATAAGTTGGTTAATTGCGGGTTTAACCGTAATCAGTGATTGGCTTGGTTCAAATGAACAATTTTTTCCGTTTTGTTCACAGCCCATGCCTCTTGATGAATATTGGCACAATCATGCGATGTTGAAAGCAGAAAAAGCCATTGCCACTTTACCAACAGCCTCGCCAATCACTCCTTTTAGTGATATTAAAAATTTGTTTCCTTTCATTGAAAAACCAACACCACTACAGCAACAAGCGTTAACCTGTCAACTTTCTGATAATGGTGCAGAGCTTTTTATTATGGAGGATGTGACGGGTGCAGGAAAAACGGAAGCGTCAATGATTTTAGCACATCGGCTTATGACAGCTAAAAAAGCACAGGGTATCTATATTGGCTTACCAACGCAAGCAACAGCTAATGCTATTTATCAGCGTACCGCTCAAGTCTACGAACAATTATATCAAGCTGATAGCCATCCTTCGCTGGTACTGGCTCATGGCTCTAGCTATATGAATCCGCATTTTACTCAAACAATTTTAAATCACGATGAAATTAGCCAGCAAAAATACCCTAAAGGTGAACAATCGGTGAGTGGAGAATGTAATGAATGGTTTGTTGATACTCGAAAAAAATCGTTATTAGCTGAAGTAGGAGTTGGCACGTTAGATCAAGCGTTAATGGCAATTATGCCTTTCAAACATCAATCGTTACGTTTATTAGGATTACGCCATAAATTACTGATATTAGACGAAGTTCATGCTTATGACAGTTACATGGTAAAATTACTCGAAAACCTATTACATTACCATGCGTTACAAGGTGGCAGTGCTATTATTTTGACAGCAACATTACCTTTATTTCTGCGTCAAAAACTACTCGATGCCTTTTATAAAGCCTTAACTGGCAACAAACAAGTTTTAGAATTAGAACAGTCATTACCTTTTCCACTTATGACACAGCTTAATCATAACGGCTTAGTTAAACAAGCGATTGAAACCCGACAAGAAGTTAAACGCCAAGTAAATATCGAATGGATTAACAATATTGAAGCAGGTATAGACAAAATCAGCAAAGCTATGCAACAAGGTAAAATTATTTGTTGGATCAAAAACAGTGTACAAGATGCAATTAGTCTATATCAACAAATTCAACTCAATTTACAACTGGATCATACACAAATCCTACTTTTTCATAGCCGTTTTGCGTATTGTGACCGTTTGGAAATTGAAGAAAAAACATTACAATGGGCTGGAAAAACATCGAATCATCAAATTCGTGCAGGAAAAGTCATTATAGCAACACAAGTGATTGAACAATCCTTGGATCTTGATTTTGATGAAATGATCAGCGATATTGCCCCGATAGATTTATTGATACAACGAGCTGGACGTTTACAACGCCATATTCGCGACAAACAGGGTAATATCAAGCCATATGATGCAAAAAATCAATCGTTAGATGAACGCCATCCCCCTACCCTAACCGTGCTTGCCCCAGATTGGCAAGCTGAACCTAACGCGAATTGGCTTGACGAACCAGCCTTTCGAAATACCAGTTATGTTTACGCTAATCCGGCTCATTTATGGTATACCCAAAAAATACTATCCGAGCAAGGTTGCATTAAAATGCCGGATGATGCAAGGCAATTAATTGAATCCGTTTATGAACAAGATCTTGAACCACCAGCAGGATTACAAAAAGGTTATCATGGTGCTCAAGGGGCTAATTTAAGTAAATCGTCTATCGCCAATCAAAACGTATTAAATTTGAATGAAGGTTATAAGCGTGATTCAAAAATGGGATGGGATAACGAAGTCGAAGTGGCGACTCGTTTATCAGAAGATAGCGTTGATATCTATTTAGCTTATCAACAAAATGAAAAAATTATTCCTTACTCTAGTAATAGCGAATATGCCTGGGAGCAAAGTCGAATTTCGCTAAGACGTGCAAAATGGGAAAAAATCAAAAATCAGATTCCTCAACTGGATCAAACGAGTTTAGAAAAACTCAGACAACAAATACACAGACCGAACGCAATTATTGTTTTAGTTGAGACAGACAAGGAATCATCTTTTTACTCTAAAGAATTGGGCTTTTATTTAAATTAATTTAGTTCAAATTCAAAAATAAACACGTTTAACTTGCAATGCGTTGGATAAAATTGATAATGATAGACTAAGTCATTATTTCAAATATAAATCAAGTAGCTATACTCATAATTAACCCCCTATTTAGATAGGGGTTAATTAAATAGCCACTGATTAGAACCACAAATTAATCTCGTTGATTAACCAAAGCCAAAATATTTTGGATTGCGGTTTTAGCTTGATGGCTATTTTTCCAACATGATGATCCGGTTAATAAAGCCCCTTTATTTAGGATTTCCTCTAAGGAGGTATTACGTAACTTTTCGAATGAATCGAATCCCATCTGTTGTAATCTTTCGATTATTTTATCACCAACATATTTTAGTTCTAAAAGGTGTTGCTTTTCTAATTCTGAAAAAGCCATATATTTCCTTATTTATTTCGCTATAAATTTTATGATTTTACTAACTTGAATTTAGTTTTTTTGTCCATTATTAAAATGCTTCATCTCTTCATTGATAAAATATTTTACTAAGTTAGCAAATAATTCTTTAATTACTTCACCATCAAGTCCCAACTCAGTAGCCCAAAGCATACGCTGGTCTAGCATGCTGTTAAAACGAGCTTTAGCCTGTACATCAGTCGCATTTTTTTTAAATTGGCTAGCCGCTTTAACATACTCAAATCGATGAGCTAATAGTTTAATGATGGTATAATCAATCTTGTCGATTTCGTTTCTAACATCATCAATGTTATTACAATCATTGGGTGAGTGATGAAGTGAATATTTAATGGACATTGGTTATATCCTCAAATTTTAATATATCCTATGCTAACTTTTTAATCGTGATTAATAAAGCTATTTTAAACAATATGTCTTTCATTAAATCTCTAATTTGCATGTTCAAACTGCATTGCGATATATAAAAAAAAGCCTATCCCTGAGGAATAAGCTTATAAAGTTAGATTGTTAGGATTTTATTATTATTAAAAATTGTATCGATAACCGAGGTTGATCTGTTTTTTATCAAACTTATTACCTTTAGCAAAATCAACTTCACCGTAAACATGATGCTTATTTTCAATGGTTGTATTTATACCGAGCGCATTTTCAAACCAATGTCCACGATAGTGGTTAGATTCTTTACTATTATTTAATCGATAAGTGGTATCACCATCAAATTCTTTTACATAACCTGTTTTTAAATATAAGTTAGTTTGACGAATGTTGTTGGATAAAGCATAGCCCACAATTGCACTAGTGCGTCCTATAAAAGAGTTATAGCTATCAAATTTTATTTTTAATCCATTAGACGCATGTGTTGAATCAGAACTATTATTGGTATAAACAAGTTGTAACTGAGGTTCTGCATATATCCCTTGTTTTGCCTCAGCAAGGTAAAAACGTTTACCC
>CALYPO010000104.1 GCA_945276085.1 uncultured Gilliamella sp. | reverse complement strand
GGATAAAATGTATTCCATTTTAATTTTAAACATTTTGCTCCATAAATTGGTAAAAAAGTCAAAGAACGTAGACCTCCCCATACCAGTCTTGAAATTACAATTGCTAATAGTTTATCATAATCATCTTTTAAAAAATTAACACTTATAAAAATTGTAATAAAAATGAGAATACTAAAAAACAAAAGACTTAAAGATGAAATTTTTATCTTATCCGTTATAGTAAATATATTCCAAAGGCTTTCTTGTGGCATTGCAATCATTAATGAAAAAAGGGAAATACAAGAAAGCTGATATAATTTTTGATGATCTTGATTGGGTAACCATAATTGAAAAAAATCTTCACCAAGAATAATAAATACTAGTATAGGTAAAATTGAAATAATACCCATTATTCTAATATTTTTGTGAATCTCGTTTTGTAAATCAAGAATTTTATCTTTAGCATAATATTCGGTTAATTTTGGAGCAAAAATAATAGCTACAGAAGCACACAATGATAAAATAATTGTAGGTATAGTTTTACTTATAGATAATGTTCCCATAGCTAAGGTGCTAATAAAAACATTGGCTAATAATAAATCCATTCCTGTTGAAAGTATATCGCTCAATTTATTCAATAAATTCCACCAACCGGATAATAGTATCTTTTTTACTAACTTAAATTCATATAAATTTTTGTTATTTTTAAAATCCGGAAATATTTTTACAGCTATTTTTTTATTACACAAACCTATAAATAAAGTACTAATTAAGGCAGATATTGAATAATACCATAAATGTGGCTTAAATAATGAAAAAGGAACTACTACAAATATAATCCTTAATATATTTGACATAATATTAAGTATAGATGATATATCTGTTCTATTTTTTATAAAAAGAGGAACAAAATAAATATTAAACATTAATGAAATGGCAGAATTTAAAAAGGTAAGTCCAAATAATAATTTCACTTCCCATTGCTGCTGTATATCTATTTTAATTAAGTTATCTAAGTAAAAAACAACTAAAAACGCTACACATAGTATTATTATAGCTAAAAAAATATTTGAATAATAAACTGAAGAATAATATTTTTTTGCTAAAATTAAATTTCCTTTATGATAACTTACGGTAATAAAACGAGTTGCCATTGAATTTAAAGCTACCGAAATTAGCGATGTATACGATACAAAATTATTTGCTAATCCTATATAACCGTATACATCTGCACCCAATTTTTTAATTACAAAAGGTGTTAAAAAAAAACTAATTACAAAACCAACTATAAATGAACTTAATTGTGCTGCTAAATTTACCAATAAGCGTTTTTTTTCTTCCATGATTAGCAATAAATTTTCAATTTGTAGTTAGTTAGTTACCTTTAATTAGTATTTTATTTTCAACGGTGAAAAATTTTACTTCGATTTATTGTGAAATATTTATACCATGCTTTTTTTTCTTGATTATATCCATATGGATTATAACGTTCATATCCGTAACCACCCTTTAAATCCACATTGTTAATCAATATGGCTGTTTTATGTTTATCAAATTTTCCTTCTTCTTGCAACTGAACCAAAATATCTAACATATTCTTCTGTAAGTAGTTGACTCTTATTAGATATATAACCAAATCAGCATACTCATTTATCAAAAGTGTATCTGTAACTACGCCTACCGGAGCTGTATCTATGATAACATAATCATAATAATCCTTACCATATTTAATTATTTCCTTAAATTTTCCATTCATTAATAATTCTGAAGGATTGGGAGCTATTCTACCCGAAGGAAGTATATCTATATTTAAAGAATGTTCGGATTTTTTATTATTAGAATAAGAATTTGAAAATATTATTTTAGATAAATCCGAAACATTCCCGGATAAATATTCTGTAATACCCTCTAAATTATTATTTATACCTAAATTTTCTCTAACTTTAGGTTTGCGAATATCTGCCTCAACCAACAATACTCTTTTATTAGCCAATGCTAAAGTATAAGCTAAATTTAGGGATGTATAAGTTTTTCCTTCTCCACTTATTGTTGAGGTAACATAAATACATTTATTTTTATATACCGATTCAGACAATAAAAAATTTACATTGGTTCGTAATATTCTAAATGCCTCAGCTGAAGAGGAATTAGTACTTTGGATATCAACCATATCATTTTCTGCTTTTGGAATGTAACCTAAAAATGGAAAATTTGATATAACATTTTCTATCTCTTTTTTAGATTTTACTTTATCATCAAAAAAGAAATTTACATATAAAATCCCCATTGGAATTATTAATCCCATTATGGCTGATATAAATAAAATAATATAGGGCTTAGGATAAACCGGTTGATTGGAATAATATGCTGTATCCACCACTTTAACTACGTTAGGGGTTGAAGAGGTAGCAATTTCTGTTTCTTCTCTTTTTTGAAGTAATAATAAAAATAAAGATTCTATAGTCTGCTGTTTTCTAAAAATATCTTTAAATCCTCTTTCTTTTGCCGGAAGATCTGATATTTTATTTGAAACTTGCCCCATTTGCTTTTGCAAATTACCAATAGCAATGCTAGTTGAATTTTTATAATTTTTTAAACTTTTTCTTAAATTATTATTATAATCACGAATTTGAATATCTAAATTTTTAACAATAGGATTTTCCGGGGTTGAACTTTTTAGTAAATTATCTCTTTCAAGTATTAATTTATTAAATTCTTGTGTAGTAGATACTATAGACGCATCATTAAGTCCAATATTTGAAGGTAATAAAGAATTATTATTAGAACCAATAAAGTTTTCCATATAATCGATTAAGCTCAACTGTATAGAATATTGTTTAAGCTGTTCTTCTATTCTTGAAGATTCTTGTACTTGCTTTCTTCCTTCCGTTTCAACATCAATGATTTTTTTACTCGATTTAAACTTCTCCATATGATCATCTGCATTGCTTAAATCTTTAGATATCAATGATAATCTATCATTTATAAATGATATTGTATTTTGGCCTATTTTGTATTTATCATCAATAATATCCTCTTGAAGTTGTAAAACTAAAAGATCTATAACTTTATTTGCATTTTCTGGTAAAATGCTTTGTAAACCTAAGTTAATAATATTTCCGTTTTTAGAAACATTTTCAATTTCAAGAGAATTAATATATTCTAATGTTACATCGATTATGGGATTAAGGGATATAAATAATTGATCTCCAGATTCTGATTTTGGATTACGAACGAAAAGTATATCTCCAAAAGGAAATTTCACCGGTTCATTAAATTTCCCATTAAATACACTGTCTTTTTTTAAATCTTTACATGTAAATTTCTCATTGTCATCAATAATGACTTCTAAATTAATGGGTTTATCAATTAAATATTTAGATTTTTCATCAATAAATTTTATCGAAACACCGGCATCTTTTTTATAAATTTGTTTGGTTATAAACCCGTTTTTCTCACTATATTGAACGTTTAAATCTAATTTATCAATTACTTTAGATAATAATCGACGTGATTTTAACATTTCTATCCAATCATCTATATTATTCCTAGTTAAATCCGTAAATTCAGTTATTTCCATCATTCCGGATAAAGCCAAATTATCGTGATTACCCGTATTGATAAGAATTTTTGATTCTGATAAATATTTTTTAGGAGTAACATACAAATATAAAAACCCTAAAGAAATTGTGATTATTATAGAAAAGATAATCCATTTCCAATATAATAAATAACGATAAGCCAAATCTTTTATATCTAGATCATCTTCTTCTTTGGAATAAAAATTTTTATTATAATTTTTCATTATATATAATTATTTAACGGGTAATAATTGAAATCACAGATAATATAATACCTGCCAAAGATATAAAGACAGAAT
>CALYPO010000103.1 GCA_945276085.1 uncultured Gilliamella sp. | reverse complement strand
TTTTTTCTAAGCGACGTTTTTTGAAAAATTGACTGAGTAGCAAGCTGCACTCATCAGCTAATACGCCACCTTGCACTTGTGCAATGTGATTAATGCCTTGATAAGCTAGAATATTAATAAACGAGCCGGCAGCCCCTGTTTTATAATCGCTTGCTCCAAATACTACTCGTTTTATTCGACTATGTATAATGGCACCAGCACACATCATACACGGTTCAAGTGTGACAAAAAGGGTCGTATTAATTAAACGGTAATTATTGATACACTTACCCGCTTGCTCGATAGCAAGCATTTCAGCGTGAGCAGTTGGATTATGGGTAAGTATTGATTGGTTAAAACCTTCGCCAATGACTTGACTGTTTTCATCGATAATTACCGCTCCTACCGGAATTTCACCTAAGGATTCAGCACGTTTGGCAAGCGTTAATG
Organism: uncultured Gilliamella sp.; assembly: GCA_945276085.1. GTDB lineage: Bacteria > Pseudomonadota > Gammaproteobacteria > Enterobacterales > Orbaceae > Gilliamella. Next base: position 3,438 of record CALYPO010000103.1, on the reverse strand, counting down.
CATATTGCATCCAATATTCATCTGACATTGCAATTATTTATAGATTATTCAAATTTAATACGTCTCGCATGTCATAAAGTCCGACAGGCTGTTTTGCAAGCCATAATGCAGCACGGACGGCGCCATTTGCAAATGTCATTCGACTAGACGCCTTATGACTAATTTCCACACGTTCGCCAATGTCGGCAAAAATTGCCGTATGTTCGCCAACAATATCACCCGCTCGGATAGTTGAAAAACCAATTGCTCCTTTTGGTCTTTCACCGGTATGACCTTCACGACAATAAATCGCACGATCGTTCAAATTGAATTTTAAAGCTTCAGCTATGGATTCACCCATCGCAAGTGCAGTACCCGATGGGGCATCGACTTTATAACGATGATGAGCCTCAATAATTTCAATATCTGTATAATCTCCCATGATTTTTGCCGCTTTTTCAAGTAATTTAAGTACCAAATTTACACCTACACTAAAATTGGCAGCAAAAACAATAGCGATATTTTTTGCCGCATTCGTTATGGCTTGCTTACCTGTAGAATCAAAACCAGTGGTGCCTATAATCATCATTTTTTTATGTTCAACACAAAAATTCAAATGGGCAAGCGTACCTTCAGGTCGGGTAAAATCAATTAACAAATCAAATTGATCTTTGGCGAGTTCTAAATTATCTGTAATAGTGACACCACAAATGCCTATTCCAGCAAGTTCACCTGCATCGCTTCCAATGAGGGAAGAACCTTGTCTTTCAAATGCCGCACCTAAAGTTACTCCTTCGATTTGTGCAACAGATTGAATTAATTGACGTCCCATTTTTCCACCTGCGCCAGCAATAGCGATACGGATGAGGTTAGTTGACATAAAATTTTCCTTACCTATTTTCAAAATATTATCGAATATTATATCGGAAAACAAAAGACTTATACACCGTGCAAAATTAAAATGCTGTAATATAAGTGATGTATCGTAATTCTTTAAATGAACAATTTTATCTGTTGTTCTTGGTACATCGGAAAGGATGGTATTATTGGTGCTGATTTCTATTTTAATCGTCGTTAACTTTTAAACATTATTGTTATTGGCAGGTTATTTAGAGCTTATAGTTAGATTATAAAAAAAGGACGCTTAAATGCGTCCATTAGATTTATAAAACTTTCAATAATTCGACATCAAAAATTAATGTACTGTAGGGTGGAATTGAGCCTCCTGCACCTTGTGCTCCATAAGCAAGTTCTTGAGGAATATACAATCTCCATTTTGAACCTTCAGGCATTAGCTGTAAAGCTTCAACCCAACCTTGAATAACGCCATTAACAGGAAACTCAGCTGGTTGTCCACGTTGTACAGAACTGTCAAAAATCGTACCATCAATTAATTGTCCCGTATAATGAACTTGAACACGGTCTGTTGATTTAGGTAAGGAACCTGTACCTTCGGTAATGACTTCATATTGCAAGCCGGATTCAGTTGATTTAATCCCATCTTTTTTAATATTTTCTGCTAAAAAATCTTTACCTGCTTGAGCAATTTTTTCAGCTTGTTTTGCTTTCTCTTGAGTGGCTTTTTCATGCATATGACGAAGCGCATCATGCAGTTCTTGTAATGGTAGAACAGGTTGATTATTTGCTAGAACGTCTTGCATAGCTAATTTTAATGCATCAAGATCTAGACCATTCAAACCTGACTCCTTTAATTGTTGTCCAATTTGTAATCCAATAGCATAACTCGCTTTTTGATCTATGGTTTCTAATTTCATTTTTTACCTTTTGTTTGTCGTTTATAAACAGTATTCGAGACCCATTAAGTTTGTGATCAACAGAATAAATATTAATTAATAAAATAGAATAACGCTTTTTTTATAAAATGCATAAAGAATTTATTAATTTGGCTAGCACTTAGTGCAAATATCAGCGATAATACATCTTATTATAATTTCAATATGGATTAAGTTAAATGCAGTTTCGTAAATTTACCTCGCTTGCAATTGTGGCTAGTATATTATTAACTGGTTGTTCAGTGGTAGACCGTTGGGTATATAGACCTGATATCAATCAAGGTAATTATGTAACACAAGATGCAATTGATTTATTGAAAGTTGGTCAAACAAAAGATCAGGTTATTTTTATAATGGGTTCACCTATGTTAACGTCGGTATTTGGTGATAACGTTTGGTATTATGTTTTTCGTCAACAACCACAACATAATGGTATAAGCCAAATTACTTATTCTATTTATTTTAACGAAATGGGCATAGTGACTGACATTAAAAACTCAACGCTTGATGGTTCCAAAACACTACAAGAAATGAATAAACAAATCATTTCTGATCCTATCGATGTAATTTCTGACAACAACGAAGATATAGAATAAAACTCATTCCAAAGTTGTTTTTCTTAAAAAATAAAAACCTCATTAATTAATGAGGTTTTTATTGTTATCTTTTATATTTAAAACCTAAGTTTAGGAACGATAATTTATTGTTAATAATATTGATTATTCACTGCACTAATAATGGATAAAAGAGCAAATATAAAGAAAATAACCATCATTACAATAGAACAGATAAAAACAATAAGGTTGAATTTCCAATAACCATGTAAATTTTGAATAGCATAAATAATATCTTCTTCTCGTCCAAGAGTCGCTGTTTGATTAAATCCTTTTCCCGATTGAAACAGTTTGACCCCAGCTATAATTAACGGAACACCTACTATTGCTGTAATAATACCTAAACAAGTTAAAGAGCCACTAATGATTCCTAAAACCCCAAAAATTTGCTGCATCGTTCCCACAAATCTTAATTGTTTAAATAACAATTGGTTCATACTAAATGATATTATCTTATTTTCAGTTGTATTCATTTCTTTCCTCTTCCTTCATTTATAGTTGTATTTAAAAAGGAGCATAGAATATCAGTTTTATCATAGATGTCTAGGTGTTTTTCATCATAAATTACAAGGTTTAATTACTATTCATAATCGCGATAATATTTAAGATTTTTACATTTTAATCTTTATGTTTTGAGAGGCAAAATTAGGGAAAATACTTTTACATATAAAGAGTATTTAAATAATCACAATAAATAGTGTTTAAAGTTACTATATAAAATCTATGCGTTAAAGTGAGTGATTAGTATTGACCTTTTGTAGGTTATCGTTATAATATAAATCGTCATTTCTTTAGTTTTGAAATGATACGAACATAGCGTTACTATGCAATTAAAAAATGTTATTATCATGAAAAATGAACTTAAAAATTTTAAGTTAAAAGACCTAGGATGTGTCGCAGGATCATGTCTGTCAGGTCTCGAAATCAAAGTACTAGGCTATCGAGATCCTGAGACTAATTGTGAGTGTTATGGATTATTAGCTGAGTATTATTGTTTACCAATTCCTGGAACGCAAGTCTCAATTAGCGAAGAGACTTATAATGAAATTACC
>CALYPO010000102.1 GCA_945276085.1 uncultured Gilliamella sp. | reverse complement strand
GCTAAATCGGGTTGCCAATAGCTCGTAACATAATTACTGTTACGTGCATTAAGCGCAAATAGATGTGCCATCACTTTATGCTCCAATTCGCCAAGTGTAAGCTCATCTTGTGTTGAATTAGTTATGCGTGGTGTGGCATCAATATTTGCTAATTGTTGTTGCGGTATCAATTTATTGGTTTGATGTGTCGTAAGTAAAAAAGGTTTTTGTTCAAAACCAGGCTTACAAAAACACGCTGTACCGACACCATAGTTCACACCCTGCTTAATTGATTCAATATTACTGCCTAAAATAGCAACATTAGGGCTTTTAGCAACTTTATTGGGGCGATGGCGCCATACTCGACCAACTAACTGTATAATTGAACGCATTGATGACGGTTCAATAATGGCCCAATCGTAATCATGATCTCGCCCGACTTCGGTTACTGGTGTGCCTATAACAATAAAAATATGATTTTTTTTGTCACTATCTTTAATTGCTTCAATAATTTCTGGTTGCTTAAAAATTGCTTTTGGATCAGTACGATTTAAAATTCTATCTAACTTTTGCTCTAATTGGTTACGTAATAATAATAATTGTCTTGCATGGTAAACCACAATATGAAATTGAGCATCTACAGCAAGATCGGTTTGTTGATAGATCTGTTTAGTTAAGGCAATCAAATCTTCAGTATGAGCAAAACGGATTAAACCAATACTTATTTGTTTTTGTGTTTTTTCATCGAGTTGATGATGATTTAAATGAAAATCATAAGATTGCCTTAACAGTTGATTAGCTAATAAATAGTAATTTAACTTTTCGTTTTCTGGTTTTTTATGCTGGTAGTCAAGTAATTCTAGAATATGTCCTTGACGACGCACTTCGCCCTTAGCAAGTTCATTAATGCGCTCAGTAACAAATAGCTGATGTTGTTGGCTAAATGCCGCATTATCTGAAATTTGCGTAATTGATTGCTGATACTCATCAAACCAACCACAGACGATCGAATCATTATTACGTTGATGGTTTTGATTCCATATTTTTCGTCCCGCTTGATAAGCCGCAAATAAACCCGCAATTAAATCAGGCGTTAAAGTTGCCGATGACAATAACACTTTACTCCCATAAAGTCCGGCTAAATGAACGAGCCGCGCCAAAGCTGGCAAGTCATTTTGGTCAAAATCATCAGGCTCATCTAAAATCAAATCTGAGGTAAGTAACCTTAAGGTCGGCGCAATATATTTGCCACCTCGTATGCATTCGCTGGCTTGAATAATATGATCAATAGTACATGTAACAATCGGCGCATAAATTAGTTGACGAGCTTTGCTATTTTCAATAATTGTGCCTAATTCACTATCCGCAATACCACTTTCTGCCACATCAACATAGTCATCGACCAATGATTCTATCGATTCGCTACCCTCTTGCTCTAAATTATCTTTTGAGATACTCTGCTGTTCTAAATTTGATTTTTGTAACTTTTCTTCATTCTCTAACTCAAATAACGTTTGCGTTGCTCGCCCGCCAACTAAGATCGCTAAATGTTCATCGCCAAGCTGTAGTTTTTCTCGCAGCGCTTTACCAGTTTGCAAGGTTAAAACACGTAAACCTAAGGCAATGGTAAATCTAACGCCACGTTTAGGATTCGCCAGTGCATACATAATTCGACCATTGGCAAGCGTTTTACCGCAACCAGTGGATGCCATATTTACACCAAAAAAGCCTTGTTCATCGCTTAATGATTGATAATGCTTAGCGATATCATATGCATGATTTTGCCATTGAAATCGATCGATAGTCGTCCGTTTAGTAAAAGGTTTATGGTGATTAATGGCTGGTAATTCATCAACCATTTTCGGTAGTAAACGCGCAAAGCGTGCAGAAAGATTGGCTACGCCAATTAAATGATCATCTAAACACTGTTTCGCCTTTTTAAGATAATTAGTGTTAGCAATCAGAATTTCATGGTTTTCATCTGCTTCTTCATTCGATAAAGATAAACTTGAATAATTGTGATCTGCCACCATTAGACTTAAACGCGACATATGCAATAAAAAGGCATCAATATTCGTTAATTGCATTAAAGGTGGATGAGTTAGCGCCTTATTAGCATAACGGCTAAGTTTTTTTAACCATGCTTGACTTAACGTTATATCGCTTTTAAGTTGCCAAAACTGATTAGGCGAAGGATGTTGGCTAAAACTATTTTTTACCCATTTTTCAACAGCTTTTAACGTTTTATAAAAACTGCGTATTGTCAAACCAGAAATATCGAAATCATCTTTCTGTTTTTCTTTAAGATCTTTTGAGCTAATTGGCATTAAAAATGGCATTCGGTGATGCGATACAATCAACCAAGCTATCCACTGTGTTAATAAAGGCCACTGCATCAGATCGGTTTTTTCAGTTTTGTTAAGTTTTTGATGCCAATTGGGGTATTGCTGCTGATATTGAGAAAAATTTGCCAAACGTTCAAAAACAGCTTGATCTGTTGTGCAGTCTTGAATCATTAATAAAAATAATTGTAACGAAATCCATTCATGACGGTATGGATCGCCAGCCACTTTCTCTGTTGCGCGTAATTTAGATTGAAAACCAATAGTCGCTTTACCAAGATCATGTAATAAACCGGCAATCGTTGTGATTAATTGAATCGTTGTTGCATAATGCCAACTACTTTCATTACCACTTTGTAATATATTGCGTTTAGTGCGATTAGTCGGTACTCGACCTTGCTGATTAAATTGACTACGATCGCCAACAATCCATAAAAGATCGGTCAAATTTTTACCATGAGTCCAATAACAAGCAACGGCTGTATTTTTGCGAGCCGTTTTGCGCAACAATTTATATAGGGTTTGTAATCCATCTTCGGTCATGGCTGTTTGCCATGTCCGTTCACCACAACGCTCAGCAAACTGATCAATAATTCGTCTGGTTTCGGTTAATGCCCGTTTTTTACATTGGCTTACTAATAAAATATTCATGCTTTTTCTGCTATCTGTTTTAATGTATCAATTATTCGATCCAACGCGCCTAACTGTGCAAATTGTGAAATGCATGCTTGCCGAAACACTTTTTCACTATCGCCTTGCTTTGCAGACAAAAAAGCTTGCGGTAAAACTATGCCATCTTTAATAATATCAGCGGCATCAAATACTAAACCACCACGCCGAGTTTTACCATGCAAAATCGCCAATCCATGCGGTAATCCTAACACCCAACAAGCGGTTGCGCCAAGCCCATAAGCTAAGTAGTTGCCATGATCTAAAAATTGGTTAGCCGGATCATAGCTTTTACCACGGGTACCTTGTTCACGTTTAAATTTATTATCGCTTAACGTTAATTGATTCGCCATACCATACAATGTTTTACTTAAACGCCCTTCTGCTGCGAGCAATGCTTGACTGTTATTTATATTATCAAATTGCGTTATTGCATCATTTATAATACTGTCTAATTGACTTTGATCAATCGCCCAATCAAACTTTGACCAACACTCGCGAATGATTTCAAGGCGACTTTGTTGCAACATTTTAGCCGCTTGCAATCTACGTTCATCGTCAAACCAAAATTGACACCAACGTTGTAGATATTCTGTTGCACGATATTCACTTTGAGGAGAGAAAAACTGACACGCAAATTCAGCTTCGGTAGAGGAAAAAAGTGGCGTTCCACCACCACCGCAAAACCCAATCATCACGCCAGCACGGGAAAGCTCGCGTACAGCCGCTTGCGTTAAAGAGGTACCGGTTCCTAACAAAATACAAGTAGTATTAGCAATCGGAATATTCCAATAAAGCGATTGTTGCCCCTGATCGGTAACATACTCAACGCGCCCACCATTAACCAATACACGGCAATGCTCTAGGTAATAAATGTTGGCACGTTTTGAATGTAAGATGGTTTTAAGATCGG
>CALYPO010000101.1 GCA_945276085.1 uncultured Gilliamella sp. | reverse complement strand
GACCATATTTATATTGTAATGGGGCATTTGAATTGTAATATCCGTCTTGATATCCTCCCCATCCAAAATTAAAATGTAAGAGTCCGTTGGAATCGTATCCATCACAAACAAATGCATGCCCCGATCTATTTTCCGTACTTCCTGAATAATAAATAGGTCTACCTTCATTTAATTCTTTTATTATGATAGAATTCCATTCTTCATCACTGATAGGTATTTCATTAAAATCACCTAAATAATATTGGCCTCGAATTATATAATCTACACTTTTGTCATAATCATAATAAGTATACAACGCTTTTAGTGCTTTCCGGCTAGAAGTCCCGCTTGCTTTTACTCCATATTTCATTTGAGCACTTGCTCCTATATGATACATTAAGAGCCCTACAGCCTTTGCTTGTTCATTAGTATAATTGGGAGTAGGTGAATTATAATATTCATTTAACATATTTGCCCAATCATACTCGTATTGATTTAAATCTATCTGGGGAATATTATAGATTGCATTGTTACTTGGATCTTTGGTCTGATAGGCCGGAATGAAACCAGTTCCTTTGTTGGGATGTTGATGAAATTTCATAATCTGTGCTGTAGCCGTTGCTACACAACCGGTATAAACTTTATAAGGTATTTGACTATTATAAGGCTCATCTTGATTCCATTTTGTTTTAAGTAAAGGCTGGAGCGGGGTAATCCTGGTATTTATGCCCTTATTTGAATTTCTATACAATTCCCATTCCTTTTCAATTTCTTTGGTAGGTTTGATTGAATTATCAAAAGCTTGTTGCATACCCAATTCTACGGTTTTCATCCAAGATTGGAAATTTTCCGGAAGATTAGCTGCATCGTAATATCCGGAATTGGAATATCCTATGATCGGATAATTTATATCGTCTGCTGAAATGATTATAAAGCCTTGCTTTACTCCAATGTTGTAAACATAGTAATATTTTTGAGAATGATTTTTCTTTAAGTTATTTATTTCATTCTCTGCCGTATAAACTAATTGTAATTGGAATCTTTGACTTTTTTTTAGGTTAGAAAATTGGTTATTAACAAAATTTTCTGCAATATGTTTTGCTTCCTCTTGATCTATTTGCTTAGACCATAAATATAAATTACTAAATATAAATAATAGTAAGATAGATAATAAAAGTTTTCTCATAATAAAATTTTTCAGTTATCCTCAAATTTAATAAAATAAATAATTATTTATTTTATTATTTTTAAAAAATATATATATTATATTAACATACTAAGTAATTAGACAACAATATGTCATATTTTTAATCAATTTTATTTTATAAAATATAATTTTTTTAAACCATAAAAAAAAAGGGTGAAGAAAATTCTTCACCCTTTTTTAAATTTTATATGTTTTACTGATAATTTAAGTAAAATTTATATTTTAATAAATTTATATTTCTTTATTTCTTTAGACGTTTTAATTTTTATTATGTAAGCTCCTGAACTTAATGAGCTAACATTTACTCCATTAGTAGGATCTATATTGCTTTGCAATACTTCTTTACCTGAAAAATCAAAAATTGAAATGGATTTAATTTGTTGTTCCGAGTCAGATTTGATATATAAGATATTTTTAACCGGATTAGGATAGATCACAAATTCATTTGTTTCATTTTTCAGTTCTTCTATTCCCAGCTTTCCATTTACAACGGTTAGAGGAAGATAATTAACAGCTGCCCCATCCAACAATTGCCATTCTTGACCATCATTTTCACGTGCAAAAATCCTGATTCGATATGCTCCATTAGCAATATCATCCGGTATGTAACCTGAAATTGATATATTATATTTATAATTGCCTATATCTAATTTAGTAGACATTTTTCCAATTATATATTGCAATTTGTCTAAATCATCAGTCAAAGCTAAAGCGACCATTCCATTAAAAGGTTTATATAGACTAATGATTGAAAATTTAACTTGCAGAGGATCTTTAGGACTGACTATATTGGCATTTGCAGACAATGGAGTCTTATCGTATAAATTTATATTATGTGAATTTGTAAATTCTTTAACTTCAATTATATTATTATCCCCAATACTATTATCTGATTTTATAACAACATATTCATCTCCTCTTTTTTGTACTAATGTCAATCGGTATTTTCCGGCAGAAATATCTGTTCCAATTGAAAAATATTTTGCACCATAATTTCCTATAATTGATTTCATTTTATTTTCATTAAAATCAAATAAAGCTATATATATATCATCAAAATTTGATTTATGTAATCCAATGTTGGCTATTTTATACTTCACTTCAAAGAACTCATTCTTTGATACTTTATTTTTAGGAATTGATAATTCTTTTACAAAATATCTAGCTATTCCTTGACCTCCTTCATTTGGTTTTATATTTATACCTATCCCTTGATCATATTTATATTCTAATGGGGCATTTGAATTGTAATACCCGTCTTGATACCCTCCCCATCCAAAATTAAAATGTAAGAGTCCGTTGGAATCGTACCCATCACAAACAAATGCATGTCCTGAATTTTTGTCCGTACTTCCTGAATAATAAACGGGTCTTCCTTCATTTAATTCTTTTTTTATTATCTCCTCCCATTCTTCATCACTTATAATTATATTTAGATTAGCATAATAATTTCCTCTTGCGACTAAATCTAGGCTTTTATCATAATCAAAGTACGTAAACAATGATTCAAGCGCATCTTTGCTAATAGCCCCACTTTCATTTACTCCATACTTCATTTTTACACTTGCTCCAATATGATACATTAAGAGCCCTACAGCCTTTGCTTGTTCATTGGTATAATTAGGAGTAGGTGAATTATTATATTCATCTAACATATTCGACCAATCATATACGTATTGTTGTAAATTTATCTGGGGAATATTATAGATTGCATTGTTACTTGGATCTTTGGTCTGATAGGCCGGAATGACATCAATTCCTTTTTTAGGGTATTGATGATATTTCATAATCTGTGCTGTAGCCGTTGCTACACAACCGGTAAGAACTTCATAAGGAATTTGACTATTATAAGGCTTATCTTGATTCCATTTTGTTTTAATAAGCGGTTCTAGTGCGGTAAGTCTGGTTTGGATACTTTTTTTTGAATTTCTATACAATTCCCATTCCTTTTGAATATCTTTGGTAGGTTTGGTTGAATTATCAAAAGCTTGTTGCATACCCAATTCTACGGTTTTCATCCAAGATTGGAAATTTTCCGGAAGATTAGCTGCATCGTAATATCCGGAATTGGAATATCCTATGATCGGATAATTTATATCGTCTGCTGAAATGATTATAAAGCCTTGATTTGCTCCAATATTATAAACATAATAATACTTTTCGGAATGATTTTTCTTAAATTTATTGACTTCATTCTCTGCCGTATAAACTAATTGTAATTGGAATGCTTGACTTCTCTTTAGGTTGGTAAATTGATTATTTATAAAATTTTCAGCAATTTGTTTTGCTTCCTCCTGATCTATTTGTTTAGACCATGCCGGCAGACAATTAAATATAAATAATAATAAAAATAAAAAAATTCTCATAGTGATTTGTTTAAAAATTATATTCAAATGTAATAAATAAATGCATTTATTATGTTATGTCAATTAATTTATTTGACACATTTAAATTTATATATCTTAAAAAAATACGCGTAACAATCACATTTTTAATGGAATAAAATTTTACCATAAATTGAAAATAATTTTGATTTTTTTTTATTTTTTAAACCATGCTTGATAAAAAGTTTTTTTATACTTATAAAAAAAGGTTGAAAAAATCTTCCAACCTTTTTTTAGACCATTATTTATATAATTTAACTTTTGTAATAGGTGTAATAAAATATTATTATATTGAATGAATTATTAAAAACTAAAGTGTCTCGTTTAACCATTTAAAAAATTCTTTTTGCCAGA
>CALYPO010000100.1 GCA_945276085.1 uncultured Gilliamella sp. | reverse complement strand
GCCGAGGGATTTTAAATCCCTTGTGTCTACCGATTTCACCACCCGGGCTCAAAACGATTCGTTAAAAATAAATGCGTTTCGAATGCAGTGCATTTTACCCATCTTAATTTCTACGTCAATAGAAATTTAAAAAAAATTGATTAACCGCTCAATGTTTATCATATTTCTGTTTTATTTTAGTCTGTTTCTCTATAACCTTATCGTTGCGTTATAGAATTATTCTGTAAAAGTTGGTCTTGATTAATTCCTTATTAGGAATCTAATTTATTGGTGATCCATTTAACTAATTTCATTTTCCTTTCTCTTGAACAATAGACCCAATAACCTTTTATCACTGAGGGTATAGTTAATTTTATCAGCCATCTGTCATCTTTTTCGATATCATTAGGAAGAACAATGTCCCGTAACACAATATCGATGTCTGAATTAAGTTTTTTAACAATCCAGTCTGATAACGTCATATTGGCTTTTTTGGCTAATTTTTTCCATTTTATAAATTTTTTTTTCTGAGTATGAAAACAAAAACTTATTTGTTTAGTGTTTGAATCAGTAAACATATTTCTTTCCTGTTAAAACTTTATTAATTTTAAGATTTTAACCTCTATTCCTTAATAGATTAACGCATACTAGGTTAAGATTTTATTTTTGAGATTATTTTTTTGATTTTAATGGCATTAAATTGATGCTTAAATAACAACAATTACTTGTCATTTGACTGGGTTCGGTCAACTTGAGGAACAACCAAGGATATTTACTCCATTAACATTTGATGTCATCTTTTATGGTTTGTATTTATAACAAACTGCTTACCCGTCTAAGTATATTGTAGTTCACCTTTTTTATAATGACATGAATATCAATTAATATTTAATCAATAATTATGCATGATTAAAATAATCGGTTTAGCATTATTTCTGATTTTAATCACTTAATCAAATTTATTTTGGCGATTAATATTTGATATTTCTTACATGTAACCTATTGAATTAAGTTAAAATAAGTAAATAATTTTAATTTTTTATTTAAGAAATGAATGGAAAAGCAAATTTTCGATCTGGCTTGAAAACCGATTTTTATCGAAATCATCAGACAATATCCTAACTAGGCTTAGGATGAGCGAAGCGTTTCTAGTATTCCTTAATTGTAATTATCAAATTGTCTATCTTTTAAGTAGCATAACAATATGAATTCTGACTCTTAGTTTCAATATAAGTTCAAATTTTTCATGTTTATTAAAAAAATTAAATTGGTAAATTCACTTTTCTTTTTTATTTTAAACATGTATTTTATATACCTGTTTTAGTAAGAGGAAAGAAAACAGGAGTAATGATGTTTTGTATTCAGTGTGAGCAAACAATAATAAAATCAAATGAAAAAGGGTGTAGTTATTCTAAAGGAATGTGTGGTAAAACAGCAGAAGTTTCTGATCTTCAAGATGTTTTAGTCGCCAGTTTGCAAAAGGTTTCATTTTGGGCGGCCATTTGTCGTAGACATGACATTGTGGACAGACAAATCGATAGATGGTGTGCACAAACATTTTTCTCAACGTTAACTAATGTGAATTTTGATGCAGACAGAATGTTGGCGTATCTTGCAGAAGCCGATATCTATTCTCAAAAATTAGAACAGCTAGCCAAAGTTGCTGTACTACAATTTAATGAACATTTACCTGCGTTAACCTATGTAGCCCAATTAAATTTTCCTAAAACTAAGCAAGAATTATTGGATTTTTCTTCTTTAGTGATGTTAAAGCACGATCAAGATAAAGTCGGAAAGGATGTCATTGGACTGCGCTTATTAGCACTATATGGATTGAAAGGGGCAGCTGCTTATATGGAACACGCTGCTGTTTTGGGGCAATTTAATCAAGATATTTACACCGAATATCATGAAATGATGAGTTTTCTTGGCGATAATCCTTCTGACATTAATAAATTATTTCAATTATCCATGCAAATAGGACGATTGAATTATAAAGTAATGGGAATGCTTGATGCCGGCGCTACCAATACATTTGGCGATCCTATCCCGACTAAAGTCAATACTAGACCTGTTGCAGGTAAATGTATCCTTGTCTCTGGTCACGATTTTCATGATTTGCGTTTGATATTAGAACAGACTCAAGATAAAGGCATTAATGTGTATACACACGGCGAAATGTTACCAGCTCATGCTTATCCTGAATTAAAAAAATATTCACATTTAGTTGGAAACTACGGTACAGCTTGGCAAAATCAACAGACTGAATTTGCTAATTTTCCTGGCGCTATCGTCATGACGTCTAACTGTATTATTAATCCTTTTACTAAAGGCTATGCAGAGCGCATCTTTACCCGAAGTATGGTTGGCTGGCCAGGTGTCACTCATATTGAAACAGATGATTTTAGTCCCGTTATTGAGTGTGCATTGAACCAACCCGGATTTGATTATACGGAATTAGAGCATTTTATTACTGTCGGCTTTGCCCGTAATACTTTATTAAATGTAGCACCAACGGTTGTCGAACAAGTTAAAGCAGGTAATATTAAGCATTTCTTTTTAATTGGTGGATGTGACGGCAGTAAAAGTGAACGGCATTATTATACCGAAATGGCAAATCAAGTCCCTAAAGATAGTGTTATTTTAACTTTAGGTTGTGGTAAATATCGGTTTAATATGCAAAATTTCGGCAATATCAACGGCATTCCTCGATTAATTGATATTGGGCAATGTAATGATGCTTATTCCGCAGTGCAATTAGCATTGGCGTTGGTTGAAGCTTTTGGATGTGGCGTGAATGAATTACCATTGACTTTGGTTTTATCATGGTTTGAACAGAAAGCTATAGTTATATTATTGACATTATTGTCGCTAGGTATCAAAGGAATTTATGCAGGGCCTTCAATGCCTGAATTTTTAACCGACAATATATTGAATATTTTACAAGATAAATTTGATCTTCGTATGACTTCTCAAGCCAGTAAAGATCTAAATCAAATACTAAATTATTGTGCAGCATAACAAAACTTAAACTGATTGTTATCCTCATGTTGTTGATGAGGATAACACCATGATAATTTAGTTTTTTAACTTGGTAATAAAAATTCAATTAGTCATAAAAAGAGGGTTAATTTAATCATTGATATTGCCTATAATGTGAGATGATAAGTTTTTTAAGTAGATAGGAAAAATCAGTGCAATTATCAAGTTTTACCGATTACAGTATACGTGTGCTTCTTTATTTATCCACGGTAGATGGTGATCAGCTAGTCAGTATCGCAGATATTAGTCATTATTTTAAAATTTCTAAAAATCATTTGGTTAAAGTCGTTTATAATTTAAGTAAATTAGGTTATGTCGAGACCAAGCAAGGAAAAAATGGTGGCATTAAATTAAAAATAGAAAAAAAACTGATTAATATTGGTACTGTGGTTAGACAAATAGAACCGCTAAATCTTCTTAATTGCAGTTTATCATTTTGTCATATCAGTCCTGCTTGTCGTTTAAAATACTATCTGTCGGATGCTAAAGAAGCATTTTTGAAAGAGCTCGAAAAGTATACGATAGAAGATATTATGGATCCCAATGTGCAATTAAATAACTTTAACTAACAAGTTTAATTAGCTAAAGTTAATTTAATTAGGTGGTTATTTTTTTAAGTGGGTTTTAAGCTGACTTATCTTCAGTTTTATCATATGGGTAGATGATGAGTTTATTATCAAACCATTCTGCACAAAAAATGTCTTCGACTTTTTCATATCCTTGTTTATGGATTTCCTGCATGAGCCAATCTTCATCTTTTTTGAGTTGTTCAAGATTATCTTGACTAATACAGCCATTTTCGATGATCAGTTCAGCAATATCTTTTTCACCTTTCTTAATAATGGTTAGCGAACCATTTAATTCATACCAAACTTGTTTTAATTGACTAAATGAGGATATTCCTTGTATGTTCACTAAAG
>CALYPO010000099.1 GCA_945276085.1 uncultured Gilliamella sp. | reverse complement strand
GCATACTCCCTTAGCAGGGGAGCGCCTTCAGCCTCTCGGCCATCTCACCAAAACAACTGTGATTTGGTTTCAACAACAAAATCACAATGTGTGGCGCACATATTACGTTCTAGAAAAAATAAGTCAAACATTTTTTCGTTTGCGCGCACTAGTTGTTTATTTCCTGCCCAATATTACTCTTTGGGCTCAGATATCTCATCAATTTTGTCTTGCGAATGATGGATTCTGTTATATATTTCTTCTCTATGGATAGAAACTTCTTTAGGGGCATTGATACCAATTCTGACTTGGTTACCTTTGACGCCTAAAATAGTAATGACTACATCGTCACCAATAATTAATGTTTCACCTACTCTCCTAGTTAAAATTAACATTAGATCTCCTAATATCAGTTAAGTATATATCCAAACAATTTTAAGATATAGCTTCGTCAGCCTTCCATCGGTGAGACAGAAAGACGGAATTTTACAGAATACACTCTAATGTTTAATTAATATTCACTTGAGTATATCTGGCTAACTTGCTTGTAATTTATTACTGATTTCCTTTTTTACAGAAGATAAAGCTTCTGGTAACGCCGAAAGATCCATTCCACCTGCTTGAGCGAAATCAGGCCGCCCACCGCCCTTACCACCTACTTTTAATGCTAATTGAGAAACTAATTCGCCAGCTTTAACAATGCCTAATAAGTCATTAGTTACACCAGCTGCTAAATTGATTTTGCCATCATTGACAGCAGCTAAAACTATGACACCTGTTTTTAATTGATTTTTAAGATCATCAATCATTGTGCGTAATAGCTTAGCTTCGACGTTATCAAGTTTAGCAATTAGTAAGTTCTTATTATTGATTTTTTCACATTGATTTAACAATTGTTGGCTTTCTTGGCTAGCTTTTTCAGCCTTCAATTGCTCAATAGTTTTTTCTAACACTTTAGTTTGATCAATTAATTGTTCAACTCGTGTTAAAATTGTCGATTTGTCACTTTTTATCAGTGATCCAATTTGATTTAACAAATTAGCTTCATAATGGATGTATTCCATCGCATTTTGCCCAGATGTTGCCTCAATTCTTCTTACACCAGAAGCGATGCTCGACTCAGAAGTGATTTTAAATAAACCTATATCACCGGTTCTACTAACGTGAGTACCACCACAAAGTTCGATTGAAAAATCACCCATCGTTAATACGCGTACAATTTCTTCGTACTTTTCGCCAAATAATGCCATTGCACCTTTGCTTTTTGCTTGATCAATTGGCATTAATTCTATCTCAACAGGTAAGTTGCGACGTATCTGTTGGTTGACCAGATTTTCGATTTCAATCAGTTGCTCTGTTGTAATTGCTTGATTGTGCGAAAAGTCAAAACGTAAGTAACTATCATTAACCAAGGAACCTTTTTGATGAACATGCTTACCTAATATTTGTTGTAATGCCGCTTGTAATAAATGTGTGGCTGAGTGGTTACGACGAATACGTTCCCTTAGTTCAACATCAATAGCTGCTGTTACTGTATCACCAACTTTTAATGATCCTTTAGTAATATTGCCTATATGTCCAATACTTTTACCATATTTTTGGCAATCGATAACTTTAAATTCAACATTTGCAGCAGTTAACACGCCTTTATCGCCAATTTGTCCACCTGACTCGCCATAAAAAGGTGTTTTGTCTAGAACAATGATGGCTTCATCACCTTCATTAATACTTTCGACTTTGTGGCCACCTTGGAAGATCGCAATCACTTTACCTGAAGCTTCAGTTTCCTGATAACCTAAAAATTCGGTTTTATCATCAAGCTTAATAACATTACTGTAATCGACACTAAATGCACTAGATTCACGAGCTCGCTTACGTTGCTCTTCCATACATTTATTAAATCCATCTTCATCAATTGTGATGTTTTTTTCTCGACATACATCGGCTGTTAAATCCAATGGAAAGCCATATGTATCATAAAGTTTAAAGGCAATCTCACCCGGCAACACAGAACCAGTTATTTTACCTAATTCTTGATCGAGTAAAAATAATCCACGTTCAAGAGTTTTTAGGAATTGTTCTTCTTCGGTTTTAAGGGTATTTTCAACCATTTTTTGGTTATGCGCTAATTCTGTTGCAGCGCTGCCCATCACCTCAATTAATGGTTTAACTAGTTTATAAAAGAAAATATCTTTTGCACCAAGCATATGACCATGTCGTACTGCTCGTCGAATAATACGACGCAATACATAGCCTCGACCTTCATTAGAAGGCATTACGCCATCTGAAATTAGAAAAGCACAAGAACGGATATGGTCCGCTATAACACGTAGTGATTTACTTTCTAAGTCTTTAGTTTGAATGATTTGAGCCGTATCTTTAATGAGTTTTTTGAACAAATCAATTTCATAGTTAGAGTTAACATGTTGCAAAACTGCTGCAATTCGTTCTAATCCCATACCGGTATCGACAGACGGTTTAGGTAAAGGTTCCATAGTCCCATCAGGATGGCGATTAAATTGCATAAATACAATGTTCCAGATTTCAATAAATCGGTCACCATCTTCTTCAGCACTACCTGGAGGTCCTCCCCAAATATGATCGCCATGATCGTAAAATATTTCGGTACAAGGTCCACAGGGCCCTGTATCACCCATTTGCCAAAAATTATCTGAAGCATAAGGTGCGCCCTTGTTATCACCTATGCGGATAATACGTTCTTTAGGTATACCAATTTCGTTTTGCCAAATAGAGTAGGCTTCATCATCAGTTTCATAAACAGTGACAGTTAATTTTTCTTTAGGAAGATTAAACCATTCTTTACTGGTTAATAACTCCCAAGCAAAATGAATCGCATCATGTTTGAAATAATCACCAAAACTAAAATTACCTAACATTTCGAAAAATGTATGATGTCGTGCAGTATAACCTACATTATCAAGGTCATTATGTTTTCCGCCAGCTCGTACACACCGCTGTGCTGTAGTTGCTCGCGTGTAGGAACGCTTATCTATTCCAAGAAATACATCTTTAAATTGATTCATTCCTGCATTAGTAAACAAAAGAGTTGGATCATTATGTGGAACAAGGGAACTACTTGCGACAATTTCGTGTCCTTTGCTATGGAAAAAGTCAAGAAAATTTTGACGAATTTCTGCAGTGCTTTTCATTTAGGCTTCCATATTAAACGATAGATTTTTAAACATAGTAATATACCCGTTACAACTAAAGTTGAAAAGTAAATATTCTTTATACTGCGGTGAATCTAACTAATATAACAAGTAAATATAAGGAAAAATAAAAATGATATAGTGAGCTTTCTTTGTAATGGGCTGTGTTTAACTTAACTGTATTATATTCTAGGTATTATACAAACTTAAGTCAATAAATTACATGCGGTTTTAATATTATCTTGGCTATAGCCTCTAGCAGTTAAAAATTGAATTACTTTCTGTTTTTGGCGATAATCTTCTTTAATATCAATGTGTTTAAACTTTTTCAATAATTGTTGATGAGCAATTTCACTCCAATTAATATCTGTTATTTGTAATAGTTCACGGCTCAAATCGACGTCTAGGCCACGCTGTTTTAATTCTAATGCAATTTTATATTGACCATAACCTTTACATGCACGCATAGCAATATATTTTTCGATATATTGTCTATCATTCATCCAATTGTGATCGATACAATATTGAATAACCTCAGAGGTTTCTATTTTTAATTGATTTAACTGTTCATGATATTCATCTTCTGAGCATTGTATCTTTTTAGCAAAGAATTGCACTATTTTGTTGTGTAATTCATAAGATGAATGATCGCGCTGTGCAAGTAATTGCACAGCTTTATTTAAAATTGACTTATTGATTTTTTTATTCATAACTAAAAGTTGTTATCTTCTTCTGATAAAACTTCGTCCTCATCAGCAGAGAAAACAGCAGGGCTATTTAGTAATAAATCTCGTAATTTGGTTTCAAGTTCTTGGGCGATTTCGGGATGCTCTTGTAAAAACTTGATAGAGTTAGCTTT
>CALYPO010000098.1 GCA_945276085.1 uncultured Gilliamella sp. | reverse complement strand
AATATTAGGGTTTATGTGTGATAATAGAACAAAATAAATTAAAATATATATTATAATAAAATAATTATATTCTTTTTTACGTTATTATAATTATATTTATTTTTTAATTTTATTATCTTGATATGAAAAGATATATATTTTGGGTGCTTTTTATTGTTTATATAAATTTTAGAAATGATTTTAATGTAAATATTTTTAATCAAGATATCAGCTATTTATGAAAAAATAATATTAATAAATAATCTAAAATTATAAAAAATGATTTTTAAAAAACGTTTATTATCCGGTATTCTTTCCGGGTTTATGCTAAGTAGTATTTTTTATTCATGTAGCAGTGATGATAATGCTGATTCAAATATTAATTTTTTTCGTCCCGTACGATTTCTTTATGAGTCAGATAAGGAAATATCTGCAAAGCCTACAGGTAATACGGGCGTGGATGAAAATGGTGTTCCACGTAAGGAATATGAAGTTATTATTCGTCGTTCCAATGAGTTTTCAACAGCGGATTTAATGAAAGAAGCTACTATTGAAAAAACTATTTTATATCCCGGATCTTTACTTAGGGGAGAGTCCTTTATTAAAGGTAACTATGAGCCATTAAACCTAACGAATTCATATAATCCGGTTACATTATATCTTTCGATCAATGGGGTTAATGTTAGTATAAAAAAAGATGTTTTACCTAAAGGAGGTGAAGTCTCACAAACTCTGACCGAATTAAAAACAAATAATTCCGGTTATTTTCCTGATAATTATATTCCTGCTAATTACACATATGATAGTGAGCAAGTTACTACAGAAGAAAGTTTTAAGAAAATTATCAATTTACATGTAAAATCTAATTTTTCAACCCTTGTAAATTCCTCTTTTGATTATGATTATAATAACTCCGGTGTAAAGTCATCCAGCTATGTTTTAGTAAAACTAAAACAAACAGTTTACTCAGCAGGTATTGATGTCGCCAATTGGTCTAATTGGGTAGAAGGTAATATAAAAGGATCGGAAGTTGGTTTGTATGAACCGGTATATATCAGCAACATAGATTATGGTAGGGTAGCTTATTTATTAATTGAGACTAATAAAACAGCGAAGGAAACCGGTAAAATGGTAAAAGGTGCAGTTGATTATAAGATAGGAAATTTAACATCAGGAGAAAACTATATAAAAAATGAGGAATTAAGAAAACTATTTAATTCAAAAAAAATCAATGTCTCCGTGTTGGGGGGGCCTTCCAAAACAGTTACTACTTATGACGAATTTATTAATTATATGAATTTATATGGAAAAGATGCCATCATTTCTTCTTCCGCGCCAATCTCATATACCATTCGTCGTTTGAAAGATAATACAAAAGTTGAAATTGTGAACACTTACGAAGAAGTCAGAAAAGAGCTCCGATAAAAATAGTGCTTATCTATATCTAAATTTTAGCTTCAATACCTTTTCTGGTATTGAAGCTAAATGTTTTAATAAGGGAAATTGGCTTGTTATAAAATGAATATGTACTGTAATTACGTTTTGAATTTTGCTTAAGTATTATGCTTTAAATGTTATCCAAATGTCAGATGCGATATTAAAATTCTCTTTCTAATATAAATAATTTTAGGATTTAATATTTAGTGAATATATTAAATTAATTAGTATTTGTTGCGTTAATAGAACAAAACTATATTAATTTTAGTTAATTATAAAATAATAAATTAAATTTTACGTTAATAAAGTATTAATAAAAAAATCTAAACTATACTATGAAAAAATTAATACTGTTATTCTTGCTATATATTGGTATCAATTCCTGTAGCGATTCCGATGATAATAATTTAAATCAAACTATAGATCAAACTCTAATTGAAAATCCAACATTCTCATTAAAATTTGTCAGAACATCCCGTGGATCAACCATTAATAATCTTCAAGTTGGAGATTCACTTGTAATAGCTTATAAAATTACTGGTGTCACTATTAAATCGGATGAAGCACTTACTATCATGCCTCAACTCGGAGGTCCTGTTTCGCATCAAATTTTAGGAGAAGATTATGATCTTTATTATAAAAATAAGAAGGTTGATAAAATTAATACGCTAGAAAAGCAAGGTAAATTTACCCTTTATATCAAAAAGGCAGGTAATTTTAGTCATGCCTATACTGCTTTTATTGTAAATACTGAAAACAATGAAATTCCTAATAAACTAATTTCAAAAAGTGATCTGTATTTTAATTCTGTCAGAATTGTTGCTTACAATTATGAAATCAGGCTTAGGAAATCATCGACATGGCAACATTCCTTGAGAGGAGTATTTCATAAACTTTATATTGACACAGGTAATGAAGAATATGATAAATATCTTGAGAATCTTACCTATAACGTATATTATAATTCGCGAAGTTTCGAGCAATCTAATTTTCGCAATAAACAGAATAGAGATTTTTATGAAGTACAAAGAGTGGAAGGAGGAAAAAATGCATATACGGTAAACACAATTGATAAAATTGTTTTCAAAAAAGAAGTAAATGGGGTAACCACCAATATCGAATACAAAAATATTCCCGTAGTTTTCTATGGAAGGAAAGATGATTGGGGAACAGAAGGAAATAATAATCTTTAATTATAATAATCTAAAACTATACAGAAATGACTTTGAAAAAAAATTTAGTATCCGTTCTGATTTTCGGATTTATCTTTGGTAATGTGTTTAGCTCTTGCAGTAGCGACGATGATGCGGTTTCCGGTAGTAGGGGATTGCGTGAAGTGAAATTTCATTCCGAACCGGATATGGAAATATCTACAAAATTTACAGGAAATACAAGTATAGATGCTGATGGTGTTCCTCGTAAAGAATACGAAATCGTTACGCGTCGTTACAACGAATTTTCGGTTGCAGATCTTATGAGTGAAGCAAATATTGAAAAAACAATCTTATATCCGGGAAGCATACTTAGAGGGGAATCGTTTTTAAATGGAAAGTATGATCCGGTAGTGCTTCATAATTCTTTTAATCCGGTTACTTTGTTTCTAACAATTAATGGATCTAACAGAGAAATTAAAAAAAATGTCATTCCTAAAGGTAGTGAGGTTTTTCAAGCATTGACGGACTTAACATTAGGTAACTCAGCCTTTTTCTCGTCTAAATATATTCCGGCAAATTATACGTATGAAAGTGAAAAAGTTACAACGGAGGAAAGTTTTAAAAAGACAATCAATCTACATGTAAAAGCAAGTTTTGCCGGTATAGCAAATTCCTCTTTTGATTATGATTATAATAAGTCAAATGTGAAATCATCCAGCTATATTTTGGTTAAGTTAAGACAGACCGTATATTCTGCAGGAATAGATCCGGTGCACTGGTCAAATTGGGTACAAGGTGATATTAGCGTTTTAGATAGCGGCCCTTACGAACCGGTATATATCAGCAGTATAGATTATGGTAGAGTGGCCTATTTGCTGATTGAAACTAAAAAGTCATCACAAGAAACCGGTAATATGGTTAAAGGGGCTGTAGACTTTAAAATTGGTAGAATTTCAGCTGGCGGGAATTATCAAAAGAATGAGGAATTTAAAAAGTTGTTTAATTCCAATAAAATAAAAGTTTCAGTATTAGGGGGACCATCTGAAATTGTAACCAATTATGATCAATTCATGGATTATATGAATTTATTAGGAAAAAAAGCTCTGGTAGCTTCATCTGCGCCTATTTCATACACCATCCGACGTTTAAAAGACAATACTCAAGTGGATATTGTAAATACATACGAAGAGGTTAAAAAAGAATACAGATAAATTAATTTATTCACATTTAAATTTAGCTTCAATACTCTAAACAGTATTGAAGCTAAAATTTTTATAAAAGCATTTTATCTAATTCAAATGAAAATTACCTATTTAAAAATTTTCTTCATTCTTCTTTAATCTATTTAATCTATTGATAATTATTTCACTAAAAAAGAAGCATATTGCTTAAAAGATATAACATAGATAAACCTCTATTTTTTTACATCTTTTCCGATAAATTATATAATTTAAAAACCTTTATTAAATTTATAGCTTA
>CALYPO010000097.1 GCA_945276085.1 uncultured Gilliamella sp. | reverse complement strand
CAGCTTTGCTTAGTATTCATTATATTTCAGTATATAATGATTTCCTTGTCGATAAAACCGTCAAATGGAGGTTGTGATGATTACCCATATAAGCCCGTTAGGATCAATGGATTTACTTGCGCAGGCTGAAGTTGATATTTTAAAAAAATCAGCAAATAGCGAACTTTATCAATTATTTAGAAATTGCTCATTAGCTACCCTTAATGCGGGTAGTAAAACGGATAACACTAAAGAATTACTAGATAGATTTAAATCGTTCGAAATTAACGTTATCAGTAAAGAGCGTGGAGTTAAATTAGAGCTTATTGATGCACCTGAAAGTGCTTTTGTCGACAAACGCATTATTCGCTCCATACAAGCCAATCTGTTTGCGGTTTTACGTGATATTCTTTTTTTAAATGGCCAAATTACGGCAATTAAACACTTGGTACCTAACGAGAAGCTTGAAAAAGAGCACTCCTATTACATCACCAATCTTGTTTTTTCTATTCTACGTAATGCCAATGCCCTACACGTTGGCGAAGAGCCTAATCTAATTGTTTGTTGGGGTGGACATTCAATTAACGAAAGTGAATATTATTATGCTCGTCAAGTTGGTATGCAACTTGGATTACGAGAACTTAATATCTGTACAGGCTGCGGTCCGGGAATAATGGAAGCACCAATGAAAGGCGCCGCTGTTGGTCATGCACAACAACGTATAAAAGATAGTCGCTTTATTGGTATGACTGAGCCATCGATAATTGCAGCCGAACCACCAAATGCGTTAGTTAATGAACTCATCATTATGCCAGATATCGAAAAACGACTTGAAGCGTTTGTTCGAATGGCGCATGGTATAGTTATCTTTCCTGGCGGACCTGGTACTGCTGAAGAATTACTTTATATTTTGGGGATTATGCTCAATCCTGCTAATAAAAATCAGACTTTACCAATTATTTTAACAGGCCCAAAAGAGTGTGAAGATTATTTTGACGCGATTGATCAATTTATTCGTAATACTTTAGGCGAAGAAGCGACTAAATTGTATGAAATTATCATTGATTCACCTGAACAAGTTGCTCGCATAATGAAACATGGGGTAAAACAGGTTAAATCATCACGGTTAGCAACTGGTGATGCTTATGGGTTTAACTGGTTACTCAAAATTGATGAAGCATTACAGCACCCATTTGAACCAACCCATGAAAACATGGCATCACTTAATCTACATAAAGATCAGCCAGTTGAATTATTAGCTGCTGATTTACGCCGTGCTTTTTCTGGAATTGTTGCTGGTAATGTTAAAGAGTTTGGTATGAAGCAAATTGCTGAACATGGTCGCTATAAATTGCAAGGTGATCCTGAAATCATGAAGCAATTAGATAATTTACTGCTTAGCTATGTAAAACAAGATCGCATGAAGCTTCCTGGCGGTAGTGCCTATCAACCTTGTTATGAAATTTGTTATTAATTAACCTTAATATTAGCCAGTTATACTTCGCCGATACAAAAATCGGCGGAGTATTTAGCAATATTTGAACACTCTAAAGATCACTTAAAATATCTAACGCTTCCGACACTTTCTTAACAGCAAAGATCTGCATATTTTCTGGCTTTTTCTTTGGCATATTGGCTATAGGCACTATTGCCTTTTTGAAACCATGTTTAGCGGCTTCAGAAATACGCTCTTGACCACTTGGTACTGGTCGTATTTCTCCTCCTAGACCTATTTCTCCAAAAATAACCACATCTTGTGGTAAAGGGCGATTTCGAAAACTGGATACCAATGCAGCAATCAATGCTAAATCGGCACTAGTTTCGGTCACTTTTACCCCGCCAACAACGTTAACAAAAATATCCTGATCAGCCATTTGTAAACCACCATGGCGATGCAAAACCGCGAGTAAAAGTGCCAGCCGATTTTGATCAAGCCCGACAGTCACTCGCCTTGGATTGCCATATACAGAATGATCAACTAACGCTTGAATTTCAACCAGTAATGGACGAGTACCTTCCCATAACACCATTACCGAACTGCCCGATAACATCTCTTCACCACGACTTAAAAAGATTGCAGATGGATTACTGACTTCTTTCAATCCTTGTTCAGTCATAGCAAACACACCTAACTCATTGACTGCGCCAAAACGATTTTTATGGCTACGTAAAGTTCGAAATCGAGAGTCAGCATCACCATCAAGTAAAATTGAGCAATCAATACAGTGTTCAAGTACTTTAGGGCCAGCTAGTGAGCCATCTTTAGTCACATGGCCAACCATAATAATGGCTATGCCTTTGGTTTTCGCAAAACGCGTTAAATAAGCTGCAGTTTCACGAACTTGAGCCACACTACCTGGCGAAGATTGAATATCAGCAAGATGCATAACTTGAATTGAGTCAATAACCATTAACTTTGGCTGTGACTGCTCAGCAAGTAAACAGATCTGCTCAATACTGGTTTCAGACAACATATTAATATTATCCGTCGGTAAACCTAAACGATGTGCACGCATCGCTACTTGTTGTAATGATTCCTCACCAGTAACATAAAGGGTATTCATTTGTGCTGACAGTTTACTCATGGTTTGCAGTAGCAAAGTACTTTTACCGGCACCGGGGTTACCACCAATTAAGATAGCACTACCTGGTACTACACCACCACCAAGTACACGGTCAAATTCAGAAAATCCAGTTGAAAATCTGGGTAAGGCTTCCAGACTAATTTCAGATAATTTTTGGATTTTAGTTTGCCCTGCACCACCGGCATAGCCGGTTAATCGGTCATTGCGTGATGAACTACTAGCTAACCTAACTTCAGTAATAGTATTCCATGCATGACAAGCGCTACATTGACCTTGCCAACGAGGATAGTCAGCACCACAATCATTACAGACATAAGCACGCTTTACTGTTTTTGCCAAATTCTTCTCCTAGCCTTCACTTAATAAACTGGTAGATAAGATGCACCATAAACCGGTTAAATCAGCATAATTGATGCTGATTCTTGCTTTTTCAACGACTTTAGGCTTTCCATGATAAGCAACACCAAGCCCTGCAATTCTAATCATCATTAAATCATTTGCCCCATCACCAATCGCAACAGTTTGCTCAATAGGAATATCTAAAGAGGTGGCTAATTGTTGTAACATCCGCGCTTTATATTTAGCATCAACAATTTGCCCATTAACTTTACCTGTCAGCTTACCGTTTTTAATTTCTAATTCATTAGCGTGAGCATCAATTAGTTTTAACTTCTGTTTTAAATGATTTGCAAAATAAGTAAATCCACCCGAAACAATGGCAACATGCCAATTTTTTTTATGTAACTCTTTAACTAAATAAGTTAATCCTGGTGTTAATGGTAGACTCTCTTTTACTTGTTCTAAAATATCTTGCTGTGCGCCTTTTAATGTAGCAACTCGTTTACGTAAGCTGGTAGCAAAATCAAGTTCACCACGCATAGCAAGCTCAGTCACTGCAGCAACTTGTTCTCCGACACCGTGTAATTTTGCTAGTTCATCAATACACTCAATACCAATTGCGGTCGAGTCCATATCCATGACTAATAAACCTGGGGAATGCAATGTGGGTAAATTATCAATTGGTGAAACATCAATACCTAATGTTAGCGAAATCGATTTGGCTTTTTTCGGCATTACGCCAGCAATACGTACTATTTGATAGGTTTTAATTTTCCAAGATGAAACCACAACCATTGGCATTGCAAGTTGTCTTTGAAATTTTGAAAGCAGTGTTTTATTTAACTTTTTCCCATAAATAATCCAACCCGTTTTACCCGCATTGTAATCCAATGGAACAACTTCACAACCATTTAAAGACAAAGGTAAACCTTGCCAGTATTGAATATTTTCTGGGAGATCATTATAGGTTAATGTATAAGCCATATATCGAAAGTCTTAAAAATGTAAAACAGATTCGGAATTTACCATATCTACTAAAGATTGTCCAAGTAAGGATTATAAGATGTTATTTCTTAAATTTTACGGCTCAAAAACCCCGTTCCTCAACTTTTTTTGCAAGAAATTTCATTGTTAATCAATATTAATTAGCTTCAGTTTAGAAATGAAGAAAGAAGACTAAACAGATAGTCCCCACATACAAAGCTGTTCAAGTGCTGGGCCAATTTTTTCACCCAAAGGGGTTAATTTGTATAACACTTTAAGTGGTGGTTTTTCACCATATACACTACGAGTGATAAGTTCATCTTCCTCCAACTTTTTAAGCTGGATGCTCAGCGT
>CALYPO010000096.1 GCA_945276085.1 uncultured Gilliamella sp. | reverse complement strand
ATTTAGTTGGTACAAATTCAATTATGTCGTACTCGGCAATTTGATAAATATAAAATGGATCTTTTTGCATTATAGTTAGCGCTTGTTCTTTATTCTCAGTACGACAAAGTATCACACCCCCAATACGTGGCACTTTTCGTCCTGAAGCAATAAAATGTCCTGATTGATAATGACGTTCTAAATAATCGATATGTTGTGGTAAGTATTTTTCTACTTCACTAATCGGCTTGAGGTAGGTAATTGAAAAAATGAACATTTTAATCTCTTAATTTGAATATAAATAAGCCAACCATACATGTTGGCTTGGATTATACATTTTTAATTGAGCATCAATCATATAGCATTATGGTTTGTTAAAACAAGTGTACAGCATTAACGTTACGATTTAGCGACCCATTTGCCGTTTTCATCTTTATGGTAAAGCTTTTCAACCGCCGACCAGGCAACACGGAAAGCAACTTGCTCAGGTGAACTATTATCTCGTCTTTTTTTAGGATCTTGATACTCTTTTATGGCACTATTAAATGCTTCTTTAAAAATATCTTGAGCATGTGCTGGTAAAACATGTCGAACAGACTCAGGTAGGTCGTCTCGTGTTTGATAAGGCATATCACATTCCCCTATAAATTAATCATACAATATGGATAATTCTAAACGGTTGTTGCGAACTCTACTTTCAAAACAGTTAAGATTAAATTTAGTCTGATTTTATAGGAAATACAAGAATTATTAATCAATGAATTGGGTTAATTTTTATCTAAATCAATTTCAGGATTAATAAAGCAGTGTAAAATTACACCACTTTATTAAATATCGATTTAGTTATTTACATCAACTACAAAGCGACCTTTAATTTTACTTGCGATCATCTTATTTGCCACTTCAAAGCATTCATTTAATGTAATAGTCTGAGCTATATGAGAATACAGCTTTTCATCCATGTTTTCTGCTATTAATTGCCAAGCAGCAATTCGTTTATCATAGCTTGCCATCACACTATCTACACCTGCTAGTGTGACGCCTCGTAAAATAAACGGAGCAACCGTTGCGGGTAAATCCATGCCTTGAGCGAGACCACAACAGGCTACAATGCCACCATACTGAGTTTGGGCGCATACATTAGCTAAGGTATGAGAACCAACCACATCGACAACGGCTGACCACTGTTCTTTTTGTAGAGGTTTACCAGCCTCTTTCAACTGTTTACTATCAATAATATTGCTTGCACCAAGTTTGTTTAAATATTCTGTGTCAGTTAATTTACCTGTTGATGCAGTAACTTGATAACCCAATTTGCTTAATAAAGCTACCGCAACCGAGCCAACTCCGCCACTCGCCCCTGTCACAAGTATAGTTCCGCTTTGCGGTTTTATCCCAAAATCAACAATACGTTTTACACACAATGCAGCGGTATATCCAGCGGTACCAATAATCATCGATTGATAGGGTGTGATATTTTGGGGTAATGGAATTAACCAATCTGATTTTAAGTAAGCATATTGCGCCAGACACCCCCAATGGGTTTCACCACATCCCCAACCATTTAAAATAACAGTATCACCAGCATGATAACGATCATTGCTAGATTCAATAACTGTACCGACACCATCAATACCCGGCACCATAGGCCATTGCCTAACAACAGGACTTTTATTAGTTAACGCTAATGCATCTTTATAATTGATGCTTGAATAGTGAATTTGAACTAGAGTATCACCCTGTTGTTGCAACAACTGTTGTTTAGTGATGGTTTTTAATGAATGTGAAAACCCATTAATCTCATCTTTTTCTAAAATAATGGCGTTAAATGACATACATATTCCTTATCAAATTTTTGTAAATCGGATTGGGTAATTCACTACAATAAAGCTTAGTAATAAAGTTAACTTATTGAATTACTGTTTGTAGACAAATAGTCTAAATATTATAGACCGATCGTCTAGTTAATTGCAACTGATGACAATCAGATACTTTTATTCTACATATAACTTTTGTTTTAGCGGGTTTATTATGTTTGATGATTCAAAAAAGGGGAATATTTAGTCATACTATCATTTTCTAAATGTATATAATCTACAAATTGTTATTGTCTTATTATAAATAATCTTGCCGGTATTAGTGGACAATTTTATCGAGAAACAGTTGAATAAAACAATCTAACGGATCAGATCGTTTAATTAACTTGCTACGTGTAACCGCGCCTTCCCAACCAATCCAGAAAAATTCAGCTAATGCCTTGCAGTCACTATTTGATTTTAGTTCACCACATTGCTGTGCAAGAAGTAGACATTTTTCAAGTTTAGCTTGCCAATTTAGCAAAATTTGTTCAAGAACTGTTGCATACCCCTTTGGCAGTAACGATTCTTCTTGAATTAATTCACCAATTAAACAGCCTCGATTGTAATCATACTTTGCCATACCTCGCTTCGCATCTTCATAAAACGCTTGTATTCTGGCTAAAGGTGATGAAATTGCATTATTAGTTAGATGTTTATCTAATTTATACATAAAAAAATTGTTGTATGAGGTAATAATGGCATGACCAAAATCCTCTTTACTTTTAAAGTAGTAATAGAAAGAACCTTTTGGCACTCCGACCTGCTTTAATATACTTTCAATATTTGATGATAGATAACCATATGTTGTCATTAACTCCATACCACTACGAATTAATGCTGTTTTAGTATCATTTCCTTTTTTTGAGAGTGTTTGAGATGACATATAAATAACGATTATTCGATTTTTACACAATTCTAGTTCTTTAATAATAAGCAGTCAGTTAGACAAAAGCAACCAGATTATATACTTAGTAAACCATACGACTATAATAGTTTAATAATACTTGGAATATTTAAAGACAATTAAACGTAGAAAAAATCACAATATTGATGCCTTATTTATTAACAATAAGATAAATAAATCCTACTTACTAAAACTAAGTTTGATAAATACTTAATGGTTTCAATCAGCTTAATATCCTTAGTGTTAATTACATTTTTTAAATGAACTCAATAAAAAAACCGATACCCTACTTAAATAAGATATCGGTTTGTCTAAAATAAAATTAGGATCTAACTTAAACTACCAATTAGCTCTAAGACCTAAAGATCCCGTAATAGGTGCTTTGACATTGGCATCACCGCTGTTAGACCAAGTATGACCAATTTCAGTATATGCACTTATTTGACTATTGATCTCGTAACTTCCACCAATAGCAAGCTCTGTGCTTGTATAGCCCGCACCACTTTTAATTTTTGTTGAAGCACTTGGACTTGCAAAAATAGTGCTATCATCACCATCTGGCGAATAGAACAAATTGACACGGGTATAAGGTCGTAATGTACCTAAATCAGTCTGAAAATTATTCTCTAATCGTGCACCAACTCGGAATAACCAAGAATCATTATCGTCCTGTTTAACCGTTGTTTGTCCACTTATATGGCTGTTATTGATATTTAACCATTGATGAATAATTTGTGCTTGAGGTTCTAATTTCCAATCATAATAATTTAAATTAAATGGTTTTCCCGCTTCGATTGAAGCGCTAATACCATAACCTTTTTGACTACTATTTTTATTTTCATCAGGTTTAATATCCACCTCATGACGCCCACCTTGTAGAACCAAATCTAAATAAGTGCCATCGTTTTGCATGTAATTACCATAAGCGCCAATAAAGTAAGAGTTGAGATTATTTTTACCAACTTGTCCAAAGTCACCACTAGCAAAGCCATTCATATGTAACCGTCCATATAAATAACCAAAGTAGCCCCCTGCTCGCCAATTAGTATCTTCACTTAACCAAACATCACTTCCAACTTGCAAACCGGTATAATTCCCTTTACTACGTGCATCAACGTCACCATCTTGTTTAATATCTGAACGTGCAGCAATTAGTCTTCCCCAACTGGTATAATCATCAGGTAATAATGTATTACCTATACGTTGGTGCATATTACCTTGCATTATAAGGTCTGCTTGACGTAATTGAGCAGCAACTGCGGCAAACATTGGTACTTCTTTACGATAAGTTAGTTTATGATTAACCGGTTTATCTGGATTAATTGGGTTAACTGGCTTATCGGGATCTATCGGGTTAACGGGTTTATCTGGATCAGTTGGGGTAACCGGCTTATCTGGATCTGTCGGGTTAACAGGTTTATCTGGATCAGTTGGGGTAACCGGCTTATCTGGATTAGTTGGATTAACCGGTTTATCGGGGTCTGTTGGGTTCGTTGTTTTATAAGAGCGCAAATACCAGTTTTCGTTTTCTTGATTAAGGCCGCCTTTATAT
>CALYPO010000095.1 GCA_945276085.1 uncultured Gilliamella sp. | reverse complement strand
TTGCATTTTTTTCGAGTTGGCGTATACGCTCAGCCGAAACACTATATTTATCAGCCAAAACCTGCAATGTTGATTTGCTATCATCAGCATCTAACCAACGCGCTTTAATAATATCTTGGCTACGCTCGTCTAATTGAGATAATGCATCATGTAATTTATCAGTTGCATCATTTTCCCAATTATCATTTTCAATTGATTTAGAAAAATCAGAATTAACATCTTCTAAATAAAGCGCAGGAGCAACAATTGAATTATCATCGTCATCACTATCAATATCAAATGACATATCTTGCGCTGACATTCGTGATTCCATCTCTAGTACATCTTTACGACTTACGCCAAGCTCATCAGCAACCATATCAACTTCAGCACTATTAAACCAACCTAAACGTTGTTTATTTTTTCTCAAATTAAAAAATAATTTTCTTTGCGCTTTAGTGGTTGCGACTTTTACAATACGCCAGTTTTTTAGTACGTATTCGTGAATTTCAGCTTTTATCCAGTGTACCGCAAAAGAGACTAAACGTACTCCCATTCCTGGATTAAAACGACGTACCGCTTTCATTAAACCAATGTTACCTTCTTGAATCAAATCAGCTTGTGGTAGACCATAACCAGAATATCCACGCGCAATATGCGCAACAAAGCGTAAATGAGACAAAATTAATTGTCTTGCTGCATCAACATCATCATGATAATAAAGTCTTTCACCTAGAGACTTTTCTTCCTCAGCTGTTAGCATCGGATAAGTATTTATCATACGAAGATATGATTCAATATTTCCTTGTGGGATTAAAGCACCTACTTGCATTTTTAAATCAGTACTCATTTAATTCCCCCCTTAAATTAGACTAATTTTGTTACATCTTACTTGTGTAACAATTTAAATTCTTTCTTTTAATTTAGACCACTAAAATGTGATTTAGTTCACATTTTTATCATAATTTTTATTATGTAGGATCTGGTAAAAATGGCAAATATTTAATCCACCATTATGAAGCTATAACCATTTTATTCAAATACTTTTTAGTAGCAATAAATGCTGAAAACCAACCTATAATCATCGAGAATAAAATAATTAATAAGCTTTCATCCCATGAAAGACCATTTATATTAACTATTGTTCCAAAAACATCCGATACATGCAACATGGTTGAATCTATTTGAAGGATAAATACTTTCGATAGAACCAAAGCCAAAATAGCACTAATTAATCCAGTAAAAATACCATTATATAAAAATGGTCGTAAAATAAAGCCTTCCGTTGCCCCAATCAATTGCATAACCGTAATCGTTTGCCTGCGAGCAAATATATTTAACCGAATGCTATTCCCAATAACCAGTGACACAGCAATGATCATAAAGATTGAAATCGTCCATACTATTGATTTGACCATATTGGTTAATGCCGTTAATCGCGTAAACCAACTGTCATCAAGCTGTACATCATCGACACCATCTATTTTTCGTAATTGTGCTTGTAGATCGTGTAATTTATTAGTTTGCTTAGCTTCTTCAACTGGAAAAATGATAGCAACTGCAGGCAATGGATTGTCAGCAAGTAAATCAAGTGCATCATCAAATCCTGACCAAGTTTTGAATTCATCGCGTGTTTCATCTCGAGAAAGATAAGTCACATTTTGAACTTCAGGAATCGTTTTAAATTGGTCAATTAAATTATTAGTTTGCTCTGGCGTTAGTGTTTTGTTTATATAAACTGTTACGTTAGGAGTTGGATACCATTGCTCTGCTGCTTGATTTGCATTTTTTAATAGTAAATAGCCTATTGTCGGTAAAGTAATTGAAATAGCAATAACAAAAATAGTCAGCAAAGAGGCAAATATATTTTGATAAAAATAGTTAAATACATTATGCCATGCATAGCCAATCTGCCTTTTCCACCGCCCTAAAAAGCTATTATTCTTTTTTTGTTTAGATGGTTTAATCTTGGCCTTTATCATCAACTTTTAACCTCTAAACGTCCTTGATTTAAATTGAGTATTCGATGGTGTTTTCGACGAATAAGCCCCATGTTATGCGTTGCCATCAGTACAGTTACACCAGTCTGGTTAAACTCTTCAAATAATTTCAATATATCTTTTGAAAGTTTATCATCTAAATTACCAGTAGGTTCATCAGCAAGTAATACGGTTGGGCGATTAACAATAGCTCGAGCTATTCCTACGCGCTGCTGCTCCCCGCCAGATAACTGTATTGGATAAAATTTCATTTTATCAATCAATCCAACTTTATCTAATGCTGCTGAAACTCGTCTTTTAATTTCTTCGGCTGGCTTTCCTAAAATGATTAATGGAAAAGCCACATTCTCATAAACAGTATGATCTAATAATAATTGGTGATCTTGAAATATCATACCTATTGTACGACGCAAAAACGGCACTTGATGTTTTTTTAAACGAGAAA
Source organism: uncultured Gilliamella sp. (assembly GCA_945276085.1). GTDB lineage: Bacteria > Pseudomonadota > Gammaproteobacteria > Enterobacterales > Orbaceae > Gilliamella. The sequence continues at coordinate 1,930 of CALYPO010000095.1, read as the reverse complement.
CATCAACACCATTAAGTAATACTTTACCATCATTCGCTTTTTCTAAACCACAAATCAAACGCATTAATGTGCTTTTACCTGCACCTGAATGGCCTGTTAAGAAAGCCATTTCCCCTTGCGATAAAGTAAATGTTATATTTTGCAAAGCTGGCTTTCCACCAGAATAAACTTTACTAACACGTTCAAATCGAATCATGATTTATCTCTATTCTTCTGCTTCATCAAACAGTGCGTTAATAAAATCATCAGCAACAAATGGTCTTAGGTCTTCTATTTTTTCACCGACACCGATATAACGGATTGGAATATTAAACTGATCAGCAATGCTGAATATAATACCACCTTTCGCAGTACCATCTAATTTAGTCAATGTCATCCCTGTTACACCAACAGCTTCATTAAATAATTTAGTTTGGCTAATAGCATTTTGGCCTGTTCCTGCATCTATTGTTAACATGATTTCGTGAGGAGCAGTTTCATCTTGTTTTTTAATTACTCGTACAATCTTTTTTAATTCATCCATCAGATGTGATTTATTTTGCAAACGTCCTGCAGTATCAGCAATTAATACATCAATATTTTTCGCTTTTGCAGCTTGAATGGCATCAAAAATTACCGATGCAGAATCAGCATTAATGTGTTGTGCGATTACTGGGATATTATTACGTTCACCCCAAACCTGTAATTGTTCAACAGCAGCAGCGCGAAAAGTATCGCCAGCTGCAAGCATAACTGATTTACCTTGTTGTTGAAATTGACGAGCTAATTTGCCAATTGTCGTCGTTTTTCCAACACCGTTTACACCAACCATCAATATAACAAAAGGTTTATGACTTTCTATATTTAGAGGTTGTTGAGCACCATCTAAAATAGATTTCATTTCATTTTTTAATAGATCATGTAATGCATCAGCATCTTTTAATTCTTTTCTTGAAGCTTGTTGTGTTAATGTGCTTATTAATTTTTGTGTGGTATCGAAACCAACATCAGCAATGATCAATTGCTCTTCTAATTCTTCAAACAGTTGATCATCGATCTTTTTTCCTTTAAATAAGCTAAGAAAACCAGATCCTATATTTTGTTTAGTTTTAAAAAGACCTTTTTTTAAACGAGAAAAAAAACCTTCTTTTTTTTGTTCAATCATAAATAACTTATCCCATGATCAATATCAATGATCATTTTATCTTATTTTATTATAAAGCCCAACGTATTCGATCAAAGAGAGTCATATTATTGATCTATTTGATCCTTGAATCTTTTAAGGATCGTGAATTAAATTTAATTATTTAATATAAAGATCGTTGAGAGTAATAGATCGCCATTCGCCTTGGGGTAGGTTGTGAGTAAATAAATTATACTTGCCAATCTGAACTCGAATTAAACGTAAGCAAGGAAATCCAACGGCGGCACACATTCTTCTAACTTGTCGATTTTTTCCTTCTGTTATAGTAATACTTATCCATGAAGTGGGAATTGTTTTGCGTTCTCGAATAGGTGGGACTCGTTGCCACAAATTAATAGGCTCTTCCAAAAAATCCACGATTGCAGGTGCGGTGTGAAATTCCTTTAATTGTACACCACTGATTAATTTATCAATCGCTTGCTTATCAATTAACCCTTCAACTTGTACCCAATAGGTTTTAGGTAATTTAAATTTTGGAGAACTAATTTTAGACTGCAATTTACCATCATTGGTCAGTAATAATAATCCTTCACTGTCAGTATCTAAACGACCAGCAGGATAAAATCTAGGCATGGATATATAATCTTTTAATGTCTGATATTTTTCATGAGCAGAAAACTGTGTCACGACATTAAATGGTTTATTAAAAGCGATTAATGAACTCATTCTATCCTCAGAAGAATTAAATAACCTTAGAATGCAAAAAAGCCCAGCATTGCTGCTGGGCTTTCGCTCTAATTTAAAAGT
>CALYPO010000094.1 GCA_945276085.1 uncultured Gilliamella sp. | reverse complement strand
CCAGCCAGCCAGCCAGCCAGCCAGCCAGCCAGCCAGCCAGCCAGCCAGCCAGCCAATAATTCATCAATACTTGGCAACTTTTTAAAAAATAAAAATCTATTATTATTTTTAAGTCTATTTACTTTTATCAATCACACTTCGGCTTTGTCAGCACAATCGGTTAATGCAATTAAAGGTAATGCCCCTTATATATCATTCAACGGCTTAACCAAAGATACTCATATTACCCCTCTTTTAAGAATAATATTGCCCGATGGCACAAAAGTCGCGCCTGATAATGATGTTTCAACCTCATCAAATCCTATTCAGCTTGTTACAGGTAAAGCAAAGTTTTCTGATATTAAAACGTTTGTTTCACCTCCTAATGAAAACTCAAGTTATCCACAACAGTCATTAACACAGATTATTACTGCATCGAATTACTGGGGGGACAGAGATGGTGATGGTCAACCAGCGGTTACTGGGAATATAGCGTTAAATTGGTATGATTATGAGGGAAATAACATAACTGATTTTGTAAAAAGTAATTTCAATAGTGAATTAGAAGGCTGTAATGCACCTTACCAGTTGACGCTATCTACACCCGTAGTTGGGTTTATATCAACACAATATGGCATACCAAATACTAGTATGTTTCAAGGTGGAAGTAAAAGTTATTATCTTTATCCGAACGTTGATTCACTTGCAAAATTTTGCTATGCAAAACCCAATTTAGCGAGCGAAGAAGATGTTGGAGATAATTGGAAGTATGGAAAAGGATTTTATTCTTATGATCCTAACAATCCACAAAATAACTTTCCAACAACGGGATCAAATAATTTATTTTTTGATTTGAAAGTTGCTGGATTATCTGCTGATGAACTAATAAATATCAATGGGAGTAGCGTTGGACAAGTGTCTGGTAGTGGTGTGAGTTTAAGTTTGAGTAATTATGGCGGTTTATTGCGTGTAACCCTAAAAGGTCCATCTTTATCGAGTAATGGTGGCGTATTTACACCTTCCACATTTAGATTATATGCGAATAGAGATAAATCTATCGTTTTTTATACCTTTACGATATCGCGCTGGTATATTGGTATTCCTGGTGCCTCAGGGGGTTATTTGAATTCAGAAAATAGATGTAACTCATTAAATGGAGGTTACCGATTACCAGGGGTTTTGGATTTGACCAATTCGAATCGAGTAACCGATGGAAGTGGTAATAATATTAATTGGAATAATGGCGTACCGGGTGTGAAAGAAGTAGATCGACGATTAATTAGTTACCGAAATAGTAGTGGACAGTGGATGGGTGGATTATTTTCTGAATGGGGAAGTGTAACGAATGATTATTATGTTGGTAGTGATTGGGATAATTATCATGATCCCTATTTTGGAGGTGCTTATTATTGGACATCGGATTTAAGAAGTGATCAAAATCATTATGTTGTGGATGCAAGAAATGGCGTTATAGGTAATCGAGGTGATGAAGAGCCTAATTATTTAACAGGATGCGTCACGCCGTAATTATTTTTTATTTAAATTGTATAATTAGCTTAAAATAAATGCTCTATTTATAAAGTTATAATGGCAAACCTAATATCGTTTTACGATATTAGGTTTGCCAATTTTTTTTAGCTTAAAAAATAACCTAAATTAGTGGTTTTATTTGACAAAATATCAAAGAATAACTAGCAACTCAATGCCATATCATTCAATTAGATAGTGATTGAAATTTTATTAGAGTCGATTATATCAATCGCATTGAATATTAAGGCGATTCAGTTATAATGCAGATCATTTTAAAATTGATGTATTTATATGATTATTGGTTTTATTGGAGCAGGTAAAGTTGGGTGCACACTAGCGAAATATTTTAGTTTATCTGGTTTGCAAGTTGCAGGCTTTTATAGCCGAACTTATGAACATGCCAAACAAGCAAGTGATTTTACTCAATCTTATGCCTATTCATCTTTAGCTGATTTAGTGAATGATTGCGATTGTTTATTGGTGACAGTAGCTGATGGTCAAATTGCTTCTGTTTGGCATGATTTATGTCAATTACCTATTACCAATAAATGGATTGGCCATTGTAGTGGCTTATTGACATCACACATATTTCAGCAAAATAAAGTTGTGCATCCATTTGCTTTTTCATTACACCCTTTATACGCTATTTATGATAAGTTCGATTGCTATAATGCTATGTCGGACGTCTCTTTTACACTCGAAGCAAATAAAGCTATTATCGACCAATTACAACGTTTTTTAGCGCTATTACCTAATCGCTTGGCAATTCTTTCAGCAAATAAAAAGCCACTATATCATGCTGCTTGTGTCATGCTAAGTAATCAAGTGCTAGCTCTGGTACAAATAGGTGTAGATTTACTTAATCAATGTGGATTAGATAAAGAGTTTAGTGAACAAGCTTGGCATCCTCTATTTCTTGGTAATGCTAACAACATTTGTAAAGCGGGTGTCATTGATGCATTAACTGGACCTGTAGAGCGTAACGATATTGAAACCATTAAGCAACATATGATGGCAATGCCAAATGAGCTCAAACCAATTTATCAACAATTATCGACTATTTTGCTTAATATTAGTCGACAAAAACATCCCAATAAGGACTATCGACAATTAGAATTGGAGTTGTTACCTTGAAAAATACTATCCTTACTTTACAAAAATATAAACAAAATAAACAAAAAATTACGATGTTGACAGCTTATGACTATACTACCGCAAAACTAATGGATGAAAGTGGTGTTGATTGTCTGTTAGTTGGAGACTCCTTAGGCATGGTTATGCTTGGATATGATAGCACTGTATCGGTCACCATGGAGGATATGATTCATCATTCAAAAGCTGTTGCTAGAGCGGCTAAAACGGCTTTAGTTGTAACCGATTTACCGTTTATGTCTTACCATGCTTCTGTTTATGATGCAGTGTATAATGCTGGTCGATTGATTCAAGAAGGCAATGCTCAAGCCGTTAAACTTGAAGGTGGGCAGGCTTTTTGCGAACATATCAAAATGATAGCGCAAGCTTCTATACCGGTTATTGCTCATATTGGCTTAATGCCACAATCAGTATTAGCATTGGGTGGTTACAAAGTACAAGGTAAAAATTACCAAGCAGCGAAAGAGATTATTTTAGATGCTTTAGCTGTTGAACAGGCAGGTGCTGCGGCAATTTTACTCGAATGTGTACCTGCCGATTTAGCTAAATTCATAACTGAACTTGTTAGCGTTCCTACTATTGGGATTGGTGCAGGTCATGGTTGTGATGGGCAAGTTTTAGTCTATCAAGATATGTTATCTATGTATGATGGTGTATCGTCCAAATTTGTTAAATCTTTTGCCCCAATGGGGGATCAAATGAAACAGGCATTTGCGGATTATTGCCAAGAAGTTAAACAGCAACAATTCCCTGCACCTATTCATGAGTTTGCTATTGATGATGAGATCATGACTAAACTCAAATCTGAATTTTCAAACTAGCTTGGAAGAATAATAAACATGAAAGTTATAACCACTATCGATGAAGTCCGCGATCAGGTTAAAGCTTGGCGTAACAATGGCGAAAGTATTGGTTTAGTGCCGACCATGGGATATCTGCATGAAGGTCATCAAAGCTTAATGGCTAGCGCTAAAAAAGATAATCAAAGAGTGATTGTTACAATATTCGTTAATCCAATGCAGTTTGGTCCTAAAGAGGACCTAGCTAGCTATCCGCGTGATTTAGAAAGAGATAAAAAAGCCTGTCAGCAAATGGGCGTTGATTTGATTTTTTGTCCGTCCGCCGATGAAATGTATGACGCGAATTTCAATAGCTATGTCAATGTTAATGGTTTAACTGATGCGCTTTGTGGAAAAAAGCGACCGGGACATTTTAAAGGTGTTTGTACGGTTGTCACCAAACTATTTAATATTACTCAACCTGATCGTGCCTATTTTGGACAAAAAGATGCGCAACAATTAGCCGTCATTCAACGAATGGTACAAGATCTCAATATTCCCATCGAAATTATTGGTTGTCCGATTGTGCGTGAAAGTGATGGATTGGCTAAGAGTTCGCGCAATAGCTATTTGTCTGATAATGAGCGCAAAGCAGCCGTTTGTCTTTATCAATCGATAGAACTTGCTAATACTATGATCGCTCAAGGGGAAAGATCAGTAGCGACCATTCTTAGCGCGATGCAATTACTTATTGAACAACAGTCACTTGCTAAAATTGATTATATTGAATTTGTCGATCTTAGTTCATTAAAACCCGTATCGCAGTTAACACAAGATACACTATGCGCTTTAGCGGTTTATATTGGTAAAACTCGATTGATCGATAATTTTATTTATCATCATTAACAATCAATTTATTGATATAAAAGATCGCTTATTGACAGGCGATCTTTTTTTTAACATATTCTACCCGTCTCGGAAAATCGATTTAATCAACGACTTTATTCGTCTAGCAATTTATTGTTATGTCTT
>CALYPO010000093.1 GCA_945276085.1 uncultured Gilliamella sp. | reverse complement strand
AATAATCCACGAATTCGTCATATTCCAGTTTCTAAACCAGACAGCGCTGCTCGTCGAGCATTAGCCTCTGGATTAATAAAAGGTATTTCTGGTTCGCAACAAACTTCGCCAGAATTGCTGGCAAAAGCGGAAACAACCTTTGTTAACAGTACAGAGGGGATGTTATTGCTGGATATGAATGCCATTACAACATTGGCAAGAGTAGAGAAATTGAGCATTGATGATATCAATGATGCCGTAAGGCGCTATAAAGTAGGTGTAACGGAAGATCCGTGGCAGAAAATTGATCGTGAAAAAATAGTACAAGCAGATAACTTTGTGTATCAACGAGTTAAAGGACAAAATCATGCGGTTGTCCATATGCTCGATATTATAAAGCGAGCGATTACGGGTATTGGTGCTAACCGAAGAGGAAATAGACCCCGTGGCGTAGTTTTTTTAGCCGGTCCAACAGGTGTAGGTAAAACTGAGCTTGCCAAAACAATTACCAGTTTACTCTTTAATGATGAAAGCGCATACATTCGCTTTGATATGTCTGAGTTTAGTTCAGAATTTTCCGATCAGCGTTTAATTGGTTCACCTCCCGGCTATGTGGGCTATGATGTAGGAGGGGAGCTAACCAATGCAATACGTGAAAAACCGTTTAGTGTCGTATTATTTGATGAGATTGAAAAAGCTCATCCTCGGGTTATGGATAAATTTTTACAAATTTTAGATGATGGTGTTCTAACTTCTGGTCGAGGTGAGCGTGTTTATTTTTCAGAGGCACTCATCATTTTTACATCCAATCTTGGAATTTATAAACTGACCGAAACAGGTGAGCGCATTCCTAACGTTACTGCTAATGTTCAATTTGATGATGTTCAAGCAAAAGTAAAAAATGAAATTGAGCGGCATTTTAAATTTGTCTTAAATCGCCCCGAAATATTGAATAGGATAGGCGAAAATATTATTGTCTTTGACTTTATTCGTCCTGATGTGGCGGAGCAAATATTCCAACAAATGATCGATGGTGTGATTGAAGATTTACAATCACAAGGGTTAATTTTATCCTTTACCCCAGAAGCATTAGACAGTTTGCGAAACATTGCTTTAGCTGATTTATCAAATGGTGGTCGAGGAATACGTAATCACATTGAGGCTTATTTATTAAATCCATTGGCTCGTGAGTTGTTTAAGTTAAACCCTCAAACAGGTCAAACATTAGTGGTAACTCAGTTGCAAATAGGACAATTAATTTTGGAGTAAATGGTGTTAACAGTTGGTATCTCGCGTATTCATTTTCCAGTAACAACACTAGGACCAGGTAGGCGACTTGGTATTTGGTTTCAAGGCTGTAGTTTACGTTGTGAGGGTTGCATTTCAGTTGATACATGGGCAACAGCTAAAACGTTAATTCCAATTGAACAACTGATGAGGACGCTTTCCTCTTACCTACCTTTGATTGATGGGATTACTATCTCTGGCGGGGAACCGTTCGATCAATTTGAGGCGTTGTTGGCTATTGTGGTTCAGTTACGCAAAAAAACAAAGGTCGATATTTTAGTGTACACAGGGTATAGCGTTGAAGATATTACCGAGCAGTTACTGCAAATTAAACCTTACATTGATGTGTTAATCAGTGACCCCTTTCAACGGCAGAGTTCACAAACTTTAAGGTTAAGAGGGAGTGATAATCAACGGCTCCATTGTTTTTCCTCACAAGCAATCGAAAAATTTGCCTATTATCAGCAAGCAGTTACAACTGAGGATAAAGTATTAGATGTCATGTTTGATGCAGAAGGTGTTGTCTGGTTTGCCGGCATTCCTAGGCGCGATGATTTCGTAAAATTACAAACTCTTTTAAAGCAACAAGGGCACCAGATAAAAGTGACCGCTGATAAAACAAAGTATTAAGGATTTTAGAATGGCAATGATGCGGTTTTGTCCTAATTGTCAAACAGAGCGATCTCTTCATGAGATTTTCTGTGAAGGGACTATTAATGATGAACTCTGTGGTTGGGATTTGTCATCGGTAACTATTAGTGAAACAGGATGGCGCCCCCAGAGCGTTGTAACGGTCAATGATGTGTTGCCAGAAATCACTGTTTCACACTGTGTTAATGGCCATATCATGGATACAGGTGATTTAATTTGCATGGAGTGCGGTGCTGATTTAGCCGAGATAGATAATTCAGAAAATCCAGAACGAATATCTTCTAACCATGAAGAAACCATAACAGAGTCTGATATTACAACCATTGATGATTGGCAGTTACTGCAACTTATTAGTCAAACCGATGGCGTGCGTGAACGTTATTTGGTCAAAAGATTACATGATGAAAAACGTGCAGTTCTAACGCTCTATCATACCGGTGCTGAGCCAAATATTGATGTATATGAAGTCTTGCGTAACCTTCCTCGTGAGCATGTGCCAGAAATTATTACTAAAGGTCGTTGGAACGACCAAGCTTATGTTGTGGCAGAAGAATTAACAGGTGGAGTATTAGCTGATCTGGGGATGGTCATTAATGATATGGATACTATTCGCCATGTCATGACAGAGCTAGGTCAAGCACTAAATGCTTTTACCGCAGCCGGTTTACGTCATTGTGATTTAAGACCTAATAACTTATTAGTGCGTACAAAAGAACCTCTGGATTTAGTGATCACGGGGTTTGGTTCAGCAAGGCTCTCAGAGTTTGATCTAGAAGTCATATCGCCTTTGGCAACTACTTTTTATACTGCGCCAGAAGTTGTAGCAGGTGGTGTGAGTGTCGCTTCTGATTGGTGGAGCTTGGGCGTTATTCTACTAGAGCAATTGACACAAGGTAAATGCTTTGAGGGCGTAAATACACAAGCGTTTATCATTCAAGTACTGGCCAGTGGTGTAGATATTCCAACCACATTAGACCCTCGGTTACAGTTGCTATTAAGAGGGCTATTGGCTAAAGATCATCATCGTCGCTGGCAATGGTCTGAAGTTCAAGCGTGGATTAACGGCGAGGATGTAGCTGCTCCAGAAATTGTGCAAGCGGCTGCGCAAGAAGTTGATCTCGATAGGAGTATTTCCTTAGGTGGAAAAAGTTACCATAGAGTTAAATTATTTGCATTAAATGCAGCTAACCCGGTTAATTGGCAAGAGGCGACAGAGCTTTTGTCTCGAGGTAATTTGGTGACATGGTTAGAGCAAGCAGATTTTGACGCCACGAGTCTAGCCACTATCAGAGAGGTTATGCGTAAGCCGGATTTAACATCGGATATGCAATTGATGGTGGTATTAAAGATTTTAAATCCTGACATCCCACTCATTATAGCCGGTAATATTGTAACGCCAAATTGGTTATTGCAACATCCTAGTGATGGATACCAGCTTATTTCAGGGGTTATTCCAAGTATACTAAAAGCGTCTGAGGTGTGGTTATGGCATTTACATGAGCGAGCTAATACAGTTCGTCAGCGAGCTTTGAACTTACAAATAAAACTTGATGAAGAAGTTTTAAGAATCCATTTGTTATCTGCTTCTCGAGCCCAATTAGCAGCCATATGGTCGGAAAAAAGTGCCCTGTTTCCGGATGCAAATAACGCAGGGTTACTGTCATTATTAGAGCGGCGCAGCATTAGCGAAGAGGATTTCATTGTTTTACTCAGTGCTGAGCTTGGACAGTTTAAATCATTAGATACAGTACTTAAAGAGTCACTCAAATTAGGAAAGAAATTAAACATTGATATGGTTGATGATGAGGCGTTAAGAAGGTTAATCGCGCAACCGCGTTTGACGCTTTATCAACAGTTAAATGAACGAATAGAGGGATTTGCCAGCACGGGCTTGGATGAAGTCGACCAATGGGCAGAACAATACCGTCTTGAAAAACGCATGCCATTACCGAAATTGTTGGTTTTATTAAGTATTGGACCTGAAAAATGGGTTAAGCCCCATAAACGGCAGTATACCTCTCAGATTATTGATTTTTTCCATAAAAAAGTCACTACGTCTATATTAAAAGGCCCTTTAGTGAGAATGCGTCTAGGAATGTACACTGCGCGTGTCGATATTAATTTATTAGGTACAGAAAGAACGTCTGCCAATAAATTGTTAGATCATATTGTACAGCGCAATAGCCGACCGCAAGCTATTGATCTGGAAGCCTTTCAAGCCAACAACTTTATCGAGTATCAATTGCGTAATTTATACCGTCAATCCAATCTCTGTAGAAGAGATACAGGGATTAATGGATTGTACATGGGATTCCCTTTTTTGCTTTATCAAGAGCCTAATAGCAATCGATTACCTCGTATTGCTCCGCTATTACTTTGGCCCATTACACTTAATTATGATATGGGCGTTCCCAATCGTATTACTTTAGCATTTGATAATGAACGTGAAGAAATCAGGGTTAATCCTGCATTAGAAGGTATATTGGGAAAGGCGTTGTATGAAGATTGGAAAAGCGTTATAGATGAGTTATTAGCGAGATCTGCGCTGACGACACTCGAAGTTATGGATACATTGACTCATTTGGGGAGTGTATTGTCTCGGCAAGTGCAAAATCTACCTATTAATTTTGACACTGAACGTGGTCAAGTCTGCTTTGCATGTTCGGCTGTGTTATTTGATGTAAACTTTTTAGGTCAATCCATCGGTGAAGAACTTAACCGTTTAAAGAAATTATCCCCTGTTAATACTGCGTTAGAAACAGCACTGCGTTTAAAGCCTTATCAAGCAGTTGCTGAGATTCCTGAAAAGCCAGCAGAGTTAGATCGCTATTTTTCCGTGTCCAGTGACCCTTCGCAAGAAAATGCCGTTTTGCAAGCACGACAAGACTCAGGACTCTTAATTGAGGGGCCTCCAGGGAC
>CALYPO010000092.1 GCA_945276085.1 uncultured Gilliamella sp. | reverse complement strand
CCGTTTTGCAAGCACGACAAGACTCAGGACTCTTAATTGAGGGGCCTCCAGGGACTGGGAAAAGCCAAACCATTGTAAATATGGTGGGCGATGCGATTGGTCGAAATAAAACTGTGTTGATTGTTTGCCAAAAAAAAGCTGCCTTAGAGGTGGTATATAAACGCTTAGCTGCTGAGGGGCTAGATTCTCGAAGTATTATGGTCAATGATGTTAATGCAAATAGAAATTCGGTGATTAGTAGTATACGAGAACAACTGGGATTATTATTTAAATTTCCTGAAAGAACGGATTGGATCGAAAAGCGTAAGCGAGTTGCAGCCAAAATTACAGATTTAGAAAATCGTTTAGATAGTCATCACGAGGCACTACATCAACAAGATCCTCAAACGGGGTTAAGTTATAGAGAATTGATTGCTGATTTAATTGGTGCTAATAAAAACTATCAGTTATTTGCAGCTCCTCAAATAAGATCAGTGATAAGTGATTGCGATCCACAACAGTTAATAGCATTAGAAAATGAGTGTGCACCGCTAGTGCGTTTTTGGTTGCCAGCCTGTTATGAAAATAGTCCTCTAATTCATTTAAAAGCATTTTCCCATGATTTAGCGACACTAGAAGATTTTAAAAAATTCTTTACCCATTTTTTAAGTGTTGAACAGCTAAGAATGAGTCAGTTGACTAATCGTTCGCGCTTTGAAGTAGACAACCCAAAACCCTACCAGCAATGGATTGAAGCAGAGGGGGATCATTTTCTGACGATCTCAGAAAGTATTCGCGCACGTTTAGTAAAATGGTTGACTTTTTTTAAGTTGGGTGCTGATGCTTCCGCTGTATTAGAAGGCGATTTACTGATTAACCAACTGACTCTATTGAAAGAGCGCTTAGCACTGTTAAATGAAAGCTATTGGTGTGATTTATCCCTTAAACTTTGTTTGTTAGAGTTAGATGTATTAAATGATTTATCAAATAAAGCTCGACTGATGTTAATGCCTAGACCATGGTATAGTTTCTTAAGTATTAAACGTTATAGATCAAAACAGGCGTTATTAGCATTTTTAGCATCACAAGGCGAACTGCCGAATTTGGAGGGCATTCCTAAGCTTTATAATGCATTGGTGCTTGAGCAAGAATATCGCCCCATTCGTCAAGAAATACAGACTATATGCGCTAGACTACAATTGCCTGTGCCTGATAACCGTACAAACCTGAATATAAAAAATGTCGTCAATGAAACATTAACAAGTTTGCAAGAGGTAAAAGAATGGGCTAAAAGAATTATGTCAGCACCTCACTGTGAAGAAGTTGAAAAGTCAGTCCTACAAGGTAAAGTGGCATTCGAACACTTATTAAATGATTATCATACCGCTTTTGAAAGATATGCTTCACGTAAAGCTTCTTTAGAGGCATTATTGCCGTTAGTGAGTTATTTTGAAGATACTCTCTATGGAAACTGCAAAACGTCCATCGAAAAAAATGAAATTTCTCCGCTGTTGCTGATAGAAATTAACCGTGTACTCGATACCATTGAAGCTTACCAATATTTTAGAAAACGTGTTCCACAATTATCAACCAAGGCTATTAAGTTGTTTGAACGTTTAAGGCTCTATCAGGAAGAATTAACTCATTTACCCACTACAGCGCTTGATAAAAGTTTTAGACAGCTATTAAATTATGAGGCTAAACAGACATGGAAAGCACGTATTGAGCAAGATAATCCTGTACTGCTAACCAATGAGGATGAAATTCAACAACAAATTCAGGCTTTAGCCAAAGCTGACGAAGAGATCCGTGAATTAAATAAAACCTTATTTACGCACAATATTCCTGTCGGTAAGTTAGCGAGTGCTAGAGAATGGGAAGATATTACCCGATTAACCGGGCAGCGTGCAAGAAGATTGCGTGAGTTTGTAGAACAAGGTGTGCAGTTAGGGCTTATGAGTTTAAGACCCATTTGGTTAATGAATCCTGATATTGTGAGTCGGCTATTGCCTTTAAAAGCAGGCTTGTTCGATGTGGTCATTTTTGATGAGGCTTCACAAATGCCTGTCGAATATGCAATACCATCACTTTATCGCGCTAAAGTGGCTGTCGTGAGTGGGGATGAAAAGCAAATGCCACCTAGCTCTTTCTTTAGTGCTCAAGTAGAGCTTGAGGAAGATTTAGATCTTAATTTAAGCGCTGAATTAACCGATGAAGAACAACAAGAGGTATTACAAGGCAAATGGGACTCAAAAGAAATTACGGATTGTCCTGATTTACTACAGCTTGCTCGTTCAGTATTACCAACAACAGGCCTGCAAATTCACTATCGTTCGGAATATCGAGAGTTAATTGATTATTCGAATGCTGCTTTCTATATGAATCAACTAAATATACCCGTTCGGCATCCGTTAGATACGATTAAACAAGCACAGCCTTTAGAGTATATATGGGCTAATGGAGTATATGAACAACAAACAAATTTAAAAGAGGCCAAAAAAGTTGTTCAAGTGGTGGACAATATTTGGCAGCAGTCATCGGGCAAACGTCCTTCTATAGGCGTCGTTACATTTAATAAAAAACAAGCAGACTTAATTGAAAAGTTCTTTTATGAAAAAGCAGCTGAAGATGAAACGTTTGCCGACATCTTCAAAGAAGAAAATCAACGTATGGACAACGGCGAAGATATGTCCATTTTTATTAAAAATGTTGAAAATGTACAAGGCGATGAACGTGACATTATTGTGTTCTCGACAACTTTTGGATGCAATGAGAAAGGAATCTTTAGACGTAATTTCGGCGTATTAGGACAACAGGGGGGAGAAAGGCGGCTTAATGTGGCCATTACACGAGCTCGTAAGAAAATAATTTTAGTCTCCTCAATGCCGATAGACGATATTTCTGATATGTTATCTGGCAAACAGAGCCCAACTACACCTAGGGATTATTTACAATGCTATTTAGCTTATGCTAAAGCATTGTCAGAAGGTAAATTTGACTACAGTAAAGATCTACTTAATCGAGTTACGGGTTATAGCCAGTTTGTTATTGATAGAACAGAGACTATGCAACAAGATGCTTTTCTTGATGATGTAGAAGCCTATATCCAGTCTTTGGGGGTAGGATATATGCGTCAATCAGGAAATGGGGTATTCGCATTAGATTTTGCGATTGAAGACCCAGCAACGAAACTATACAGTATTGGGATTGAATGTGATGCACCTATTAACGCATTGTTAAATCATGCTAGATCACGTGAAATTTGGCGACAATCGGTTTTAAAACGTGCAATTCCTAATATCATACGTATTTCATCACATAATTGGTATGAAAATAAAGAACAAGAAAAGAAACGTTTAAAAACGTTGGTTGAAACTGTATTAACATCTGAGGTAAGTCAATGAGTGGCCCAAAAGTTGTCAGAATTGTTACGCTAGAAGAAATGACGGCTACCAGCAAAGGGCATTTGGCCCGTCTGGATCAATCGATTAAGCAATGGCAAAAAGCAATGGATAAGCTGAATGAAACAGATGAAAAGTTTTATGAAACAATCATTGCAAAACGAAAAACCTTTGATCAAATGTTAGAAGAGCAACGTTTCTCAGACATACAAAGACTTGTACCGATTGAAATAACCAGTCTAAGTGACGATATCGCACAACGTCGACAATTAAAGGTCGCTGCAAAAAGTCAGCAAGCTATTGAAGAAAAGCAAGCAAAAGAAAATATCAAAGCTCTCATTAATTTATTAAATAATAAACAAGTTGTACTCTCCGATCAATTCAATAACGAATTACAGCAAGCGATTAAAGGTAAATATCAGGGGAATGTTAATCAGCTTTTAACGAAAGCCTTTAATTTACTCACGCCTAAAAACACCAAAGAACTTTCAGAAAAGCAACAAGCTTTGCTGGATCGTATGGTGGTTGATGACACCACGCAAACCTTTGCAAGCTGGTTAGAACAACAAAATATTGCATTGCAAAAAGACCCTTATATACAAAAAATTGAACACTATCTTGCAGAATTATCACTTGAACAAAAAGAAGTTTATGATGTATTTATTGAGCGCTTAAACAACATTGAGCAGGAGTTACAACCTAGCCGTAAGAAACTACTACTTGATAGTATTATTCTAGACTTAGCTCAAGCGGTTAATGAGGCCAAGGAACGTGGAGTTTTACAAGCACAATTGGAATTATTAATCGCTGAATTACAACAAAAAACAACGGAGCCTTTAGATTTTGATTTTAATAAACTTGACACGATGAGTGTTAAAGAATTGAAAATATTAATAGATAATTGCGAACATACGCTGGCAAAAATCACAGAAAAAACAGAAGCGATGTACAGACAACAAGTTATTTTACAGGGATTGGCTAGCCTAGGATATGAAGTACGACACGGAATGGATACACAGTGGGCGAAAGATGGGCGATTAGTTTTGCGTAATCCTTCTACACCTGGTTACGGCATAGAGTTAGCCGCTAACGCTGAGGTGGCACGCATGCAGGTACGAGCAGTTAAATTGACTTCCGAAAACAATCAACAACGTGATAGTGATATTGAAACCCTTTGGTGTAGTGATTTTACCAAGTTACAGCAATGGCTAGCCAAACAAGGTTCAGACTTAATTATTGAAAAAGCATTGCCGGTTGGTGCCGTTCCTTTAAAATCTGTTATATCAGAGGAAATTGATTCTTTACAAAAAACAACGGAGCAAAAAACTTTATCTTCTAAAAAAATCTAAAAACAGTATCTTCTGGAAAGTTATTTTGTTTTTGTGGCAAGTTGAACATTAGGTAAATTACTAGATAATTCTGAAGATTTTTGGGTTTATGATGATAATACAAATACGGTTCAATAAAT
>CALYPO010000091.1 GCA_945276085.1 uncultured Gilliamella sp. | reverse complement strand
TAATTAGTCTGGCCATATAGCGGTAGTGCCGGTCTGTCCAGTCCAGCATTGGCGCTACAGATAAAGTTCTTTTATTAATAGAATCATTAACCTGTTTATTTGCAATTGATTTATTTACGTTTTCCATTATTCATTAACTTTCATATTAAGGAATATTTTAGCATATTCCCGCATAAACATGCCACCATATTGACACCATAAATGTTATAATTAATTATGGTGTCAATTTTAAGGTAAATGATGGGAACTGTAACAAAAAGGGTATCCGCGGATGGGCGTGTTAGGTACCGTGCTCAAATCCGAATTCGAACCGACGAAATAAATTACAGCGAATCCAAAACATTCAGTAAAAAAAGCTTGGCGACAGAGTGGATCAAAAAACGTGAAATTGAAATAGAAGCGAATCCAAAAATAATCGAGACTGGTGATTTTAAATATCCAAGTTTAAAAGATGCTATATGTAGGTTTTTAAGTGAGGCTACAGATTTCGGAAGAACTACAATATCTGCACTACGTTTTTTAACTACATTTCCCATAGCCAAAAAAAAGATAAATAAACTATCTAGACAAGATTTTGCAGAACATGTCATGCTGAGAAGACGAGGGAGAGGGGAAATTGCTCCAGTTCAGGCCTCTACAGCTTTACATGACCTGCAACACATTTCATCTTTATATAATCACGCTATTTTTGTGTGGGGCTACGATCTAAATAAAAACGAATTAACAATGGCAATAGACGGCCTTAAGAAATCTCGCATTATTGCCAAGTCCAATAAAAGAAATAGATTGCCTACATCCGATGAGCTCCAAAAATTAAATAATTTTTTTTATACAAAATGGAGGACTTTTAAAACCACAATCCCTATGCACTTAATTATGTGGTTTGCTATTTATAGTTGTAGGCGCGAGGCAGAATTATCTAGGTTGGAATTAATTAATTTTAGACAATCATCTATGGACTGGCTGGTTGAAAACATTAAATCACCTAAAGGGTCGCTGGGTAATCATAAAAGGTTTCATGTTACAGAAAATGCATTTGCCGTATTTAATCAGTTTATGAAACCTGAATATAAAAAAAGAATTTACGCAGAAAATACAGATTTATTAATTCCGTTTAATGCAAAAACAATCGGTACTTATTTTAGAAGGGCTTGCCGGTTACTTGCTATTCATGACCTTCGCTTTCATGATTTGAGGCATGAGGGGTCAACGCGATTGGCGGAGCAGGGTTTAAACATACCTCAGATTCAGCAAGTGACATTACATGATAGCTGGTCATCTTTGGAACGTTATGTGAATCTTACTAAACGTACCGATATTTTGGAGTTTGAAAAAGCGATGGAAATTTCAAAATTTGAGTTTGAAAAAGCGATGAAAAATTCATAATAAGTTATTTAAATGTGCATTGAAGTCCAATCTTCAACAGCGATATCACTTGTCCTTTTAAGTGTGTTTGCTAGGTCAAGAATCCGCACCATTTAAGGTGCTTTATTTGATAAATGGTTTTTAAATACTGGGAATGGAAGCTGCTGCTTAGCGGCTTTCTTTTTAGCTGTTCCAAAATTTAAATCCGAAAACCAGTCTTCAATAGCTTCTTTTAATGTAATTGCAGGCTTATGACCATATTTTTTTATCAATGCATTTAAAAAATCAAATTCATTATCTTTCATCTTGTTGTTCCAATAATAAAAAATCCGGCAGCTTGCCGGTATTTTTTTCGTTTTAATTGATTCAAAAATTATAACTTTGGCCAAGTGAAGCCACTCTGCTTTATAAAAAGCATCAAAGCGATCCGTAACAAAAAAGCCAGCTAATTAGCTGGCTATGTTTGTATTCTGTGGATTAATTAGAAGAAGGCTGGATTAAATTAATCTCGCCATAAATTCCCGTCCTACGACAATCCATAATATTTTGGACGTTTATTTTCTCCGCCCAAATTCTCGCGTAATCAGTTAAAAAACATTATTCTCAATATTTAAGTCACCATCAACAATGATGACTTGATCAGGCCTTTTGATTTTTTAGCCGCCTGATAAAACCGTGCAGTTGGATTTTCCATTATACGTATTTTCTAATAATTAAACGTTTTGTTGTTAAACATTGTGTTTAATTGTATGGAATATACATTCTGGAAATAAAATGGATGATAAACAAATAATATTTTTATTTGGCGGACCTTCCAAAGTGTCTAATTTATTAGCTTACTCTAAAAAGGAGCCACAGCGAGTCTGGAACTTGACAGTTAGAGGCATTCCTGCTCAAATTAAATTAGATAATCCTAAATTATTTAAGTAAAACAATGAATTAGATTGTTGTCAAGAATAAACACTGACCAGAGCTAAACGGTGGCAGTGATGATGACTACCAATAAGCCAAGCCAAAGAAATCATTTTTATAGGCAGCTTATAGATAAGAGAAAGGAAAGATGATGATTAAAAAATAAATATGAAATAACAATGACATGCGTTCAGAATGGGCAAACGGTTTTAGATAAAAAAATATTATTAACTTCAGCAGATGAGGAATCTCTGAAGATAGCCTTCAAGGCAGCGCGTATTATCAGTAATTACTCAATAGATATTGAGAATAATATGATTATTTGTTCAGCATATAAAAATCTTAGATAGCTGTTAAATTTCAGAATCATTAGTGAATTTGTTTGATTTATCTAATTTATTTTGTTCGAGCATGCCAAGCACTCTATTCATCTTTTCGGCCTCATGTATCTTTCTTTGTTTGAAAGAATAAGCACGAATTCTCTTTGCTGTTTCGAAGAGGAGGCGAATTTGTTTATCGGTAACTTTATTTTTTGCTTGGTTTTGATTTGATAGCAAATTAGCAGCGATTTTTAAAGATTCAATATAATTAACTTCATGCATTTTGTATCTTTCGGTAAGTAATTGTGTAGGAACGTCTATTTTACCACAGGCAAAGCGGAAAGACGCTTGACAGCCGGATAGACGGCAACATGTAAATAAAGATTACTAGATGCAATATGAGTGTTAAATTAATGGCTAAAGCTTGGGAACTGGATTTGTCGCAAGGCGAAAAGCTAGTTTTGTTAGCACTATGCGACCACGCAAACGACGACGGCATTTGCTACCCCAGCTAAGAATATTTAGCCTAAAAATGCAGCATGAGCCCACGCTTACTAATTGACCAAATTAATAAGTTAAAAAATATGGAATATTAACAGCTGAGCGAAGACAAAAAAGCGGTGGAGGATTGGCAAATGTATATACTATTATTCTAGATAATTTCACCCAATGTGCGAATTACCGCAGAGTTACCTGCAAAATTTGTATTTTCTCTTAAAGAAGAACCATCAATATATACACCACCACCTGCCGACGAAAAAAACAAACCGCTGGCAAAAAAACGAGGGTATGATTGGATGGTTTAGCCTTGCTCACAGACAAAGGAATTGATGAACAGGTTGCCAAGGATTTTATTGCTGTATGGAAATCGCAAAAGGCACCGCTCACTATGACAGCTCTAGGCAGAATTGAGCGGGAAACAAACAAAGCCGGATGGACATTTGAGGACGTAATTCGACTGTGCGCAGAAAAAGGCTGGCGTGGGTTTGAAGCCAAATGGTTGCAGGAAGACCGTAATCAATCTCTAAGGGCGGCTGGGGTACCTGCAGGTTTGGTGGGGTATGGCGTTATTTATCTTATTGCAAAAAATGCCCGAAAGATAAATTTGAGCCATTAGAAGAAGATCTCAGAAAAAAGCGAGGCATGGCGAATCAAAAAAGAACAACAGCAAGCTGCAATTTATCAAAAATTAATAAAAGGAAGAAATTATGAAATTCGATTAGTACATTAGCATAACAAAAAATTAGCAGTAAAAATTAAAATTAAATACATAAAATAGTGGGTTAAAACCAAAATTAAATATATCAAAATTGCGGCTAAATTGTAGTCAACTGTACCTGATAGGGTGCGGCGCAAACAGTTCCTAAGTGAATTTAAAGCGCTGTGTACTTCATTGATAATATTCTGTTTAAATTTTATTTTTTATTGTTATGGCTGTTTCCATTTCCCATCATTTTCCTTTGGACACTGTATTTAGAAAATGTGGATAAAAAGGGGGGAGATAAATAATAGACGGAATTGAAAATGAATATCTTACAGACATAAATCCAGCCATTATCAAAGAGCAAGAGCGAGGCTGCCGAGGATTATGGACGAATAATTTATGCATTACGGGAAGCTCGCGAACGAATAACAAACACAAAATTAAAGTATATTGAACAGGCGATAAGCAAAAGAGATACGGTATTTCGAATGCCCAGATTTCAAAAATTTGCGAACTTGCTGATATTGAAATTAATTCTGCTGCGATTAAGCAAGGGTTGCGGACGTTGCGTAAATGGGATGCTCGCACACCAGCCACAAAGGCTAAACGATGAGTAAATATTTTTACGCCCTTGGTCGCCTGCCAGTTGGCCAGATGAATAAAACCGAATGCGCTTAGGAACAAGAGGTTTTAAAACCCGCCTTACACGTAGGCAAAATCGTTTAGTATCTCTTTAAGAGAGTCAGGTTCTAACTAGCTAGTATCACCTTTGATGCATGAAGTCAAGGGTTTTTGTATGGATGATTAAAGAGTATAAATAAAAGTAGCCGCAAATCACTACCCGTTTAAATTTATTGCAGTTAAGCGAGCGTCCAATATGCTTGGAGGAGGCTGAGTTGTTGAGGAGTTCAAATAATGGAAATCATGGGTGTTAAAGCTGTCGATAATAGTTTATGCCCCGTTACGCCTATTGATGCCGATGCTGTCAACAAACTAAAGATAGGACAGGCGGTTAAACTCAAAGTGACGACGCAAAAGCCTCGCAGCTTGCAGCATCATCG
>CALYPO010000090.1 GCA_945276085.1 uncultured Gilliamella sp. | reverse complement strand
TTTTAACAGCTGGTACTGTAATTTCAGAAGAAATCGGTTTAGAGCTTGAAAAAGCAACGTTAGAAGATCTTGGTCAAGCTAAACGTGTTGTTATCAATAAAGACAATACCACTATTATCGATGGCGTTGGTGAAGAGTCTTTAATCACTGCGCGTGTTGAACAAATCCGTAAACAAATCGAAGAATCAACTTCTGACTACGATAAAGAAAAACTTCAAGAACGTGTCGCTAAACTTGCTGGCGGTGTTGCAGTAATTAAAGTTGGTGCAGCAACTGAAGTTGAAATGAAAGAGAAAAAAGCACGTGTTGAAGATGCATTACATGCAACTCGTGCAGCTGTTGAAGAAGGTGTGGTTGCCGGTGGTGGTGTTGCGTTAGTTCGTGCTGCATCTGCAATTTTAGACCTTAAAGGTGCAAACGAAGATCAAAACGTTGGTATTAAAGTTGCCCTTCGTGCAATGGAAGCGCCATTACGTCAAATCGTGACTAACTGTGGTGAAGAAGCATCTGTTGTTGTTAACGCAGTTAAAGGTGGTAAAGGTAACTATGGTTACAATGCTTCAACTGAAGAGTACGGCGATATGATCGCAATGGGTATCTTAGATCCAACTAAAGTAACTCGTAGCGCATTACAATATGCTGCATCTGTTGCTGGTCTTATGATCACAACTGAATGTATGGTTACTGATTTACCTAAAGATGATAAAGCTGATTTAGGTGCTGCTGGTGGTATGGGCGGCATGGGTGGAATGGGCGGAATGATGTAATTCATCCTATCGTTACAACCCAAAACCTGTTAAAAAACCACCCTTTTATCGGGTGGTTTTTTATTTATTTTCCTTCTATCAAATACTCATTAACTTCACAACTTAATCACATAATCAACACCGTGAATATCAAATAAAAGTCCATTTACACTAATTGTTGTTGAAAATAGCAATACATCTAATTTTTCTTTATGACTTTTAGTTACGCTTTTTTAGAATTGAACCAAGTATGTTGTTTTTTTCTTGTCAAAATGAAATGTAAAATAGATAATAACATGATGAAAAAATGAGGTTTATTTTTTCTATAAAAATAAATTAATTATACCAAACTTTATTACTTTATATGAAATAAGATATAAAGTTATTAAATAATAAGTGAATATAAAAAGGAATAGAACAATGAGTGTATCGTCCAGTAAAAAAGCTGCAACAGTTCAACAAAATGATTATTCAGCAAGACAACGACAAAAATCTACCCGAACAGAATCCCCTCAAGCTAACATTCAAAATAATACTTTTTTCAAAGTTATTTTTTCCGATAATCTTTCTCTTGAACAAAAAGTTCAAGAAGTTACACAAATTTTAGAATTTACCGATAATAAAGAAATAGATCGTGAAAAAGTAGAAGAGTTTGATAAGTTCAAAGAATATCTACAATCAATCTCTGAAGAGATGTCTAAGCAACGTATCGAAATGACTGATACCGAAGTGTTCGCTGAATTGCAACGAGTCTATGCTGATTTTAATAATGACCTTAATGATTTTATTGATAAAATCAAACCGCTTACCGAAATCACTGATGCGCTTTATAACTTACGCCAAAATGGTGAAACACGTAACGCTCTAGCGCAAATAAAAGCAGATCAAGAATGGGATGATGAGAAGCAAGCCGAAAAAAAACAAATACAAGATGAAATCACAAATAACAATACACTAATAACCAAACTAAAAGAAGAAATTCATACTTTAGAGCAAGATAGAATATTCTTCGGACTTGGAAAAATTAAAGCGGCTTCAAAAGCGAAAATAGCAATTAATCAAGAAAAAATAGCGCAATTAGAACAAGATATACAAAATAAAAATACACAATTAGCAAATCTTGAAGAAGAAATTAAACACCGCCATGCGCAACGTAGTGAATCACTTGATGTTGAGAAATTAAAAGAGCTACTGAATTTAACATCAGATGAACACACATTACGACAAGCTGATATGGTTGAATCTGCCTTAAAATTCGTTAACCAAGGTAAAGAGCGTTTTGGTGCTATTCGTGGTCATCTTGAAAAGATGGTTAAACAAATCGAAGGACTTAGCGACAATAATGGTAACATGATCCAAATTTATGCCATTATGAACGAAGCGACCAAACAAGTTGAAAAAGTCCATCGTGAACGCCGACAAGAACTCGAAAATAAAGATGTTGGTGACAATTTGTTAGAGTCAATGAAACTGGAAGAAACTCGACGTAATTTAGATGAACATATCGATACCGTATCAACTGCAACTGTCGATACGATGCAAACCTACGGTGAATTAACTACCGAAGCAATTAAAATACGTAACATGCAAGCTGCAACTAAAAAACAAGTAGAAAGTGCAAGAGCAATGCATTCACGCGGTATTGCATCAGTCGCTTCACAACTTAGCGTTGTGGTAACAGCGGTTAACTCAGCAGCGATTAATGAAGCGCAATCCATGGCAGGAAATACTTTAGCTGAAATGGCGAGAGTAACTAACGATATTGCTAAGAACGAAGCAATACGAATTGCAACGGGTCGTGATGAAATCAATAACGACTTAGAAGCTATGCTACAAAACTTAGCTGAATTTGGCGATACTCAACGTGAAGCAACAGAAATCACCCGTTCTGCCCTTGAAACAATGCGCGCTAATTTAGAAGAAATCGAAAAAATGTCCAAAGATGTTCAAGGTGATACTCGTGAATTTATTGCAGTAACTGGTGATGTTTTATCTGAAAAGAGTGAAGCCAAAAAAGAAACTAAAAATACTACGTCCCCTTTTAAACTATAACTGACGAAGGAATGCACAATGTACCTAGTTAGAGGGCGTGAATATTTAGCGCAACATCCCAATTTTTCATTAGTGGGAAGAGAGCATGATTTAGAAAGAATATCATCAATTCTGATCCGACAATCATCAAACTCACTTTTACTAACAGGACCAGCTGGTGTAGGCGTTTCGGCGCTTACCCTTGGTTTACAAGCAGCTAAAAATAGTCCTGACACACCATTTGACTTAATTGTTAAAAAACTATTTTGGTTAAATAGTGATGCACTGTTTTCCAGTGGTGATAGCACTAAAATTAATAACGAATTTCAAAATATTTTAAAAAAATTACTGCAAACACCTGAATCGGTTTTAATTATTACTGATACAGCTAATTTTTTAGAAGCGGCACACAATACCGGTAATGCTCATTTTATTAATGCATTAAATAACGCTGATAAATCAGGTAATTTTCAAG
This sequence comes from uncultured Gilliamella sp., assembly GCA_945276085.1. Lineage (GTDB taxonomy): Bacteria > Pseudomonadota > Gammaproteobacteria > Enterobacterales > Orbaceae > Gilliamella. The sequence continues at coordinate 1,666 of CALYPO010000090.1, read as the reverse complement.
TAATTCTAGAAGTTCGTGATGATAAACTTAGTAGTGTGCTAAAAGCTAGTACTAAAATGCCAGAGCTCTACACGCTTTATGATGTAAAAGAGCCAACAGGAAGTGATTTAAAAGCAATTGTTACAGTTGTTGCAAAAGAGCTGTCTGAACATCATCAAATCGAAGTTGACGATAATGCTATTGACGAAGCAATACACTTAACAAGCAAATATCGTGATAGTTTGGGTTTAGGTGGAGCACAGCCTCAACGCGCAATATCCTTGCTTGATCGCGCACTAGCAAGCTACCGCCAACTGACGCATAAACAGCACCCTAAAATTGCTGAATTAATGGCTAAAATTGCGAAAAGTACTGATGAAACAGAACGTCAAACTTTGCAACAGCAATTAAATCAATGGCAACAAGATTGGCAAGATTTGAAATCAGAAATTAGCAAAACATATCAATATCAACGTGATGCTGAAACATTACGCTTCCAGCTACAAGACGAAATCACCCAAATTCAGGAGCAAGAAGAGGAAAACAAAATTTCTGATTCTGCGGCCATAAAAACCTTTGCTCAATTGACAGCAGGTGGATTTGACTCGCCAGCTGTCACCAAATTGAAAGAAAAAATTCGACAAATTGATGCCGAAATTGCACAAAATAATGAGCAACATAAAAAACTAGTAATGCTTGCCAATAAAGATTTACGACTAAATCGACAAGAAGTAATTACTGAATTTAGTAAAATTTCGGGAATATCAACCAATAAACTCGATGAAAACGAAGTTGAAAATTTAATTAATTTAGAAGCGCATTTATTGTCACGTATTTTTGGTCAGGATGAAATCGTCAAACATGTAGCTAATTCGGTTAAAGTTGCTAAAGTCGATGCACTAAAAGAGTCTGGTCCAGCAATGTCTTACCTCTTTTTAGGACCATCCGGTGTAGGCAAAACAGAAATGGCAAAAGCTTTAGCGCAATACGTATATGGTGACGAAAAATCATTAGTGCGATTTGATATGTCAGAATATATGGAAAAACATGCAGTTGCTAAATTAATTGGTGCACCGCCAGGATATGAAGGGTTTGAAGCTGGTGGTATTTTGACTAATTCAGTTAGGGCTAAACCGGTTGGTATCTACCTATTTGATGAAATCGAAAAAGCACATCCAGATGTATTTAATATTTTCTTGCAGATCTTATCAGACGGACGTTTAACCGATAATATCGGTCGTACGGTCGATTTTTCTGACATAATGATTATTATGACATCAAATATTGGTCAGCCTTATTATCTTGATCCTAATCTATCTGATGAGGCAGCACGCGAACTAGCAACAAATGAGCTAAATAATACCTATCGTTCAGAATTACTGAATCGTTTTAATGGTAGAGAAAATATCGTTCACTTTAAACGACTACCAATGGAAGTTATCGAGAAGATTATCCGCCGTGAAATTGATAAACTCAATCAAGCTTATCAACCTCGAAACCTAACTATAGAAGTACAAGACGCTTGTCTTAGTGCATTTTGTCATGATCATTATGATATTATTCGTGGTGCAAGAGGTTTACCAGGTTATATTAAAGCCAATATTCGACCGTTTATCGTCAATCACATATTACAAAACCCACTTGATCAAGGCACGTTTAAAATAGTGTATAACCAACAAACGCATAG
>CALYPO010000089.1 GCA_945276085.1 uncultured Gilliamella sp. | reverse complement strand
AAAGTATCCAAATCAGCTTAATTTATAATAAAGCATCTATGATAAATTCGATAAACATGGTTAGTTTGGGCAGTCTGTGCGGATCGGCAGAGTATAACAGATGCATTTCTTTAGCCGGAGGCAAAAAATCTTGTAATATAGGAATTAATTGGTTTTGACTTATGGCTTGAGCGAGCATTATTTCTGGCAACATAGTTATGCCTAATCCTTCTATTGCCGCACTAGCTAAAGCGGACACATTATTGCTTTGGAATGATCCTGCAATGGGTTGTCTGATGACTTGACCATTGCATGTAAACGGCCACAAATAATCTTTATTATTGCGGTTGGCATATTGATAAATCAAACATTGATGCGATTTTAGCTCATCGGGTGTAGATGGAATCCCATATTTCGTCAAATAACTTGGCGCAGCAGCAAAAATCATCTGATATGGCTTCAGTTTACGGGCAATCAATCCAGAATCATTAACGGCGCCAATACGAAAAACAATATCATAATTCTCTTTGGTTAAATCAACATATCGATCATTTAATTGCAAATCGACGTTTACTTGCGGGTAAAGCTGCATAAAGCGGCTAAGCAAAGGTAACAAGTTGCTATAAGCATAACTTACCGGCGCACTCATTCTCAGGGTTCCTGTTGGTTCTTCTATATATTGCTGAGCTAAAGCATGACTTGCCTTCACTTCTGCCAGAATCAATTCGCAACGGTGATAGTATTGTTGACCAAATTCAGTCAAACTTTGCGATCGGGTGGTGCGGTTCAGTAGCTTTAAACCTAAGTGATTTTCTAAATAAGCTATGTATTTTGCCACCATTTGAGCGGAAGTATTCAGTGAAATCGAGGTGGCGACAAATGAGCCGGTTTTCACACTCATGACAAACGCTTGCATACATCGCAGCAAATCCATTATCAACTCCTGGTTGTTAATAATTCAAATTATAGCCCATTTATCTACTCATATTCGATTAATATAATGATCAGGTCTTAAATAGATTGGAAATAAAAATATGAAAAACATCGGGATTTTGGGTGCAGGATTCATGGGACAAGCATTTGCACGGTTATTTATGCAAGCAGGCTATGAAGTGATGCTAAGTAATTCCAGATCGAAGAATTCTCTCTTTAGTGTAGCCAGTAGTATCGGCTGCCACATCGGAAATCAGACCGAAGCGATTGAGTTTGGCGACATTGTTTTAATCGCCATACCGTTTGTCAATTACACCGATCTGCCAGTTACTCTTCTGAAAGATAAATTAATTATCGACACGATGAATTATTATCCTGATCGCGACGGCCACTTTACCGAACTGGATCATTATCAAACCACCACCAGCGAAATGCTGGTCAAACATTTGGGAAATGCCAAAGTGGTCAAGGCCTTTAACGCTATTCTCGCTAAAGATATCGTAAAAGATGCCAAACCCAATGAAAGGGTTAACAGAAGGGCTTTGCCATTAGCCGGTGATGATGCTGTGGCAAAACAAACAGTATCCAAGTTGATCGAACAATGCGGATATGATTATGTTGATGCTGGCAATTTAGCCAATGGCTGGCGATTTGAGCGGGCGAAACCAGCCTATTGTATTCCTTTAAATCGTGAACAATTACTTCAAGCGTTGGACAGTGCAGATCGATACAGCGAACTTCCTCATAATTCCTGGAAACAGGCTTAGGATGAAAAAACAGTAAGCTTATAAGCAATAGTAAAAATTGAGCACTTGACTCACCAGATTTTCTGCCAATCAATTGATTGGCAGAATTGGTTGTTTTTAAAAATGATACAGCTACGGTGCAGGCGAAATTTAAGTCTATTTTTCATGGCATTTTAATAGTTTATTTCTTATAATCATTTTTGAACATTTTGATTTGTTCACTTTGCAGTAATGGATAACAACGCAACATTAGAAAAGTGAGAACAAGATGGAAAAATACATAAAATGTACATGGATGCGTGGTGGAACAAGCAAAGGAGCCTGTTTTCTAGAATCAGAATTATCAACCGACATCAGCACCCAAAATAAATTACTCAGTAAAATCTATGGGAGCAATGATCCTTCTGGGCGACAGATCGATGGCATGGGCGGTGGTACTTCAACCACCAGTAAGGCCGTCATAGTTAGCAAGCGTGCCGGAGAACGCAATAGTGTCAATTATACTTTTGCTCAGGTAGATATAGCGTCTGACTTAGTAGATCGTAAAGGCAATTGTGGCAATATGTCTTCAACCGTGGGCCCGTTTGCTATAGACAATGGCTTGATCGAAGACATCACCGAGCCAACAACACAGGTGAACATCTTTAATACCAATACTCAGAAAACGATTGTTGCTCATGTACCGGTAAAAAATGGGCAGGTGATCTATACAGGAGATTATGCCATATCCGGAGTGCCTGGTACGGCAGCCAGAATTCAATTGGACTTTTTACATCCTGGTGGCGCAGTTACCAAACAACTGTTACCTACAGGTCATGTAGTTGATCATGTTGAATTGGCGGACGGTCAGAAAATCGAAATATCAATTGTGGATGCGGCCAATCCTCTAGTGTTTGTGCGCGCTCAGGATCTCGGTTTGCGGGGAGATGAGCAACCTGAAGAAATTGACAATAAACCAGACTTGTTAGAAAAAATGCTGACAATACGAGAAATTGCTTCGGTTTTGGCTGGGATTGCAGCTGATCAGAATGAGGCCAAAACCATTCCGGCCGTACCTAAATTCTGTTTTATATCTCCTCCAGCAGATTATATCTCTTTGGAAGGACAACCCATTAAAACCAATCAAATCGATATTCAAGCCAGAATGTTATCCATGGGTAAATTACATCCGGCTCTGGCCATCACAGGTGGCATTTGTATTGGTGTGGCAGCGAAAATACCTGGAACCTTGGTGAATCAAATTGTAGGACCGGCTGCTGACCAAGATGAGTTACGGATAGGACATTGCAGTGGTATTTTATCTGTCGGTGCCGATGTAGCCGTCAATGGTGAAGATGTTGAAGCCAAATGCGGAACCGTATTCAGAACCGCCAGAATACTGATGCGCGGTGAAGCTTGCATTGAAGATTAATTAATGACCAATATAGGCAAATCAATATTAAGTCATAGGCAATAATCATTAGATTATTGCCTGATCACTATCTTAAAATAAGTCATTATGCTCAAAAGTACAGAGCATTCAATCCCAACAATAGTTAAACTCTCTTGTAAAAATTGAGTCATGTCAATAAATAGAATATTGATTAAGGGTAAAAACCAATTATTAATCAATTTGCATCATTTAAGTTATATTTTGGGGTAAAATATCATGACAAAAATATTTTAACGCTGAGCTTTAACAACATCCAAATCATTTATTTAAAATATTTCTGTCTAATTGATACGCCAGAAAATATCGACTTTATACTCAACATCACACTGCTCAAACATGTGGTACTAAGATTAAATGATGGAAAAAAATAAAGTTAATGGCACATTTCAAATCGAAAGATTTGTATAAATGTTTTCGAAAAATTACAACCAATATTCGAGTTTACTTTAGTTTTTCTAGTCAATTTTTCTATTAAATCGGATTACAGCAATGAAGATATGGTAAAAAAATAGCAATCTAGATTTCACTCATTTTGAAAAAAGGCGAAAACCTAATGATGGTTATGAAAAATTAGATACTTCTTGCACAGTAATGATTGAGAAAAAATTTTAGGACAAGTTTTTCTGAATAATCAGATTTTTCAATCAGACCAACCAACAGACTCTAGGCTAAAGCTTTTTTAAAGGCTTTAAAAAATTAGAATGTATTGCACTATTCAATTTAATTGGAAATTTTTCATCCGCTAACCCTACTTTTTCCCATATGGAAATAAAAATGAAAAAAACCCTTTATTATTTTGTCATTTTTCTAACATTGATTGCTGTTTATCAGCCTGTCAGTAGCGCCAAACCCATTGAAAAAAATAGCCTGACAAGCAAAGTAATTAGCTATCCAAATACCTTTCTGTGGAAAATTGAAAAGCATGGGATACCCACTTCCTATCTAGTTGGTACCATACATAAAAATTTAGAAGGATATCAGTTACCTTTATATTTCAATGATGCCTTATCTAAAACAAACACATTAATGACAGAAATCAAACTGGAACCTAACGGGCAGAAATTAAATAAGCAAGAATTAAGTATTATTGCCAATTATATTTATGAACCTGATAGCAATATTTCATTATCGGCAAAATTGGGCACTGATTATTTCACCAAGCTGGTGCAATATCTTACTAAAGCTGATCCAAAATGGTTACAACATGTTAAACCTAGCGCAATTTATATGTTATATCTTTCTTCGCTGCCTCCAGAATACTCATTCCACAATGGCACAGATAATTTGCTAGCTCAAAAAGCATTGAAGATGAAAAAAAAATATTTGAGTCTAGAAACTATTGAGGACGCATTTAAAATCGATTTAGCCATACCAGAAGATAAAGCCATAGCGGCAATCAAAGTTTTTCTTGATCATCAAGAAGATAATCAGAAACAAATAATTGAAGCTTATAATTATTATCACCAAAATCAGGTAAATGAGTTACTCGCTAAGCTAGATGTGGCAAAACAAAACCTACAATATTATTCTGAATCGGATCGCATTTTTTGGCGTCATTGGTATAAAAACCAAATATTATTAGAAAGAAATAAAAGATGGCTTCCATTGATTAAGCAACAAATTGACCAAGATTCTACCCTTATTGCCGTGGGCGCAGCGCATTTATTTGGAGAAGGAGGGCTGATTGAACAACTACAAGAGTCTGGTTATAAAGTAACTCCAGTCATGCCGTATTAATCTTCCATCAGAAAATACAAAATCTACAACTGGGTCTTGTGCTAGTTTGATTATATCGAAGTTGAAAAAATCAATTTAAACAAAACCATTGAATTTAATTTTAATCGATAT
>CALYPO010000088.1 GCA_945276085.1 uncultured Gilliamella sp. | reverse complement strand
ATTGATGAGATGATTTGTTATCATGGGGGCAGTTATAAAGGTAACTGGCAAGATAGACTGATTTTAGACAATGATTTAATCGAAAATCCATAAACACAAGCATAATGTTTACTATTGATACCGATATTCTTAATATAAAATACGCGATGTTAGCTAATACTTTTTTAATTAAAAAGTGAATGATGAGTTGCAAAAGCCTGCTATGTGCATTATGTGGATGAAAAAATCAAAGGTAGGAAATTTATTGCGTGTTTTTCATTAGTTGGATAATGTTTAAAAAATGTTTTAGATAAAAATGGACTAATTATTATCTGATTTAATTTTTTTAAGTTTGTCTATCTTATAATCATTAATATCTGTTATATTCTTAATTATATCAAGGCAAATGATTTGCTGAAAAAACTTTATCAATTCACGTTATGAAATTACAACAATTACGCTATATTTTAGAAATAGCTCGATCAGGCTCCATCAATGAAGCGGCTAAAAATTTATATATTACCCAACCCAGCTTGTCGACAGCGGTTAAAGAGTTAGAGGCCGAATTTGGCATTGAAATTTTTGTACGCACTTCAAAGGGAGTATCTTTATCAACCGATGGAGTAGAGTTTTTGGGGTATGCCAAACAAGTATTGGATCAAGCTGAGTTATTAGAACAGCACTATGCTAAAAAGGCGCCCTCAAAGCAACTATGTAGCATTTCGACCCAGCACTATGCGTTTGCTGTGAATGCCTTTGTTAATTTAATCAAGAAGAATCATACTGACGAATATGAATTTACCTTACGTGAAACGCGAACCTACGACATTATTACCGATGTGGCTAATTTACGTAGTGAAGTGGGTATACTCTATTTAACTGATTTTAATCAAAAAGTCATATTGCGGTTACTTAAAGAGCATCGTTTAACATTTAATCCTTTGTTTGAAGCCGATCCACATGTGTTTATTAGTACCCATCATCCTTTAGCTGCGATGAAATCGTTAACCTTACATGATCTGGAAGATTATCCGTATTTATCATTTGAGCAAGGTGAATATAATTCGTTTTATTTTTCTGAAGAGATTTTAAGTACGGTCTATCATAAAAAAAGCATTCATGTGAGTGATAGGGCAACGTTATTTAATTTATTACATGGATTAAATGGTTACACAATTAGCACTGGGGTTTTAAGTACCGATTTGAATGGTTCTGATATTTTATCAATTCCACTGAGTGTTAATGAAAAAATATTAATCGGTTGGATTACCTCTCAAAAAGTGCAATTGAGTATGTCGGCACAAAACTATATAGAAGCACTAAAAAAACTGATACAAGAAGAATATGGTTTTAAGCTTAAGTAGCAGGCAATAATGACCATAATTCAAATTGCTATTTTAATAAATTTGAGTATAATTGCGCACAATTCATATAATGTTTATATGAATATCGAGGTATGTCTGAATTAGAGATCGGACATTCCATCATTAATATTAATTTTAAGAGGTTTATTATGTCTCTAACTGTAGAAGCGAAAGCGAAAATTGTTGCCGAATATGGTCGTGGTACTAATGACACAGGTTCAACTGAAGTTCAAGTTGCTCTTTTAACTGCACGTATTAATGACTTACAAGGTCATTTTTCAGCGCATAAAAAAGATCACCATAGCCGTCGTGGTTTATTACGTATGGTTTCTAGCCGTCGTAAATTATTAGATTATTTACGTCGTAAAGATATCGAACGTTACAACCAACTAATTCAAAAATTAGGCTTACGTCGCTAATAACTTATCTACTTGGAAAGAGGCTTAGGCCTCTTTTTCGTTGTGAAAAATTAGGACTCTGATATAATATCGAGCTCGGAAAAATAAAAGATTGTATCTCATGTTTCGCGCGACTAATGAGAGCTCTATAGTTTATAGATTTGTCATTAGTCGTGACAGTGAAATAATCTTTTGTTTGATATCCCCACACTGTTGAAGTGAGTAGCCTAATTCGTGTTATGTTACTTTTTGTTCAAATTCAAACTTCAACACACAAAATACAAGAGGAAATTGTTTTGTTTAATCCGACACATCAAAAATTTCAATATGGTCGTCATACCGTAACTTTAGAAACGGGTATAATGGCTCGACAAGCAACAGCTGCGGTAATGGTTAATATGGATGATACGGCTGTTTTTGTCACCGTTGTTGCTGATAAAAAAGTGAAAGAAGGTCAAGACTTTTTTCCTTTAACCGTAAATTATCAAGAACGTAGTTATGCAGCCGGTCGTATTCCTGGTGGCTTTTTCAAACGTGAAGGTCGTCCTAGCGAAGGCGAAACGTTAATTGCTCGTTTAATTGACCGACCACTTCGTCCACTATTTCCAGAAGGATTTGTTAACGAAATTCAAATTATCGCAACAGTTGTTTCTGTGAATCCTGACGTGAGTCCTGATTTAGTTGCGATGATTGGTGCTTCAGCTGCCCTTTGTTTATCTGGCGTACCGTTTCATGGTCCTATTGGCGCCGCTCGAGTTGGTTTTATTAATGATGAGTTTGTTCTTAATCCATCAGTTAAAGAACTAGCACATAGCCGTTTAGACTTAGTAGTAGCTGGGACAAAAAGTGCAGTATTAATGGTTGAGTCTGAGGCGGATCTGCTTTCAGAAGATCAGATGCTAGCAGCTGTGGTATTTGGCCATGATCAACAACAAGTTGTCATTGATAATATTAATGAATTTGTTGCTAAAGCAAATTGTGAAAAATGGGATTGGGTTGCGCCAGCTAAGAACGAAGCTTTATATAATGCTGTTGCCGAATTGGCTAAAGATCGTTTAGGTGAAGCTTATCGAATTACTGAAAAGCAAGCACGTTATGCACAAATTGATCTCATTAAAGACGATGTGTTAGCAACGTTAAAAGCACAAGATGAAGAACTCGATGAAAATCAAGTCATTAACATTATTGTTGAATTAGAAAGTCAAATTGTTCGCCAACGCGTTATTGCTGGTGAACCGCGTATTGATGGTCGTGAAAAAGATATGATCCGTGCGCTAGATATTCGTACTAATGTGTTACCAAGAACGCATGGTAGTGCATTGTTTACGCGTGGTGAAACGCAAGCACTGGTTACTGCAACACTAGGAACAGAGCGCGATGCACAAATTATTGATGAGTTAACAGGTGAATATACAGAACGTTTCTTACTTCATTATAACTTCCCACCATATTCAGTTGGTGAAACAGGTATGGTCGGTTCACCAAAACGTCGTGAAATTGGTCATGGGCGCTTAGCTAAGCGTGGTGTTGCAGCTGTAATGCCAAGCAAAGAAGAGTTTCCATATACTGTGCGCGTAGTGTCTGAAATTACTGAATCTAATGGTTCATCTTCAATGGCTTCTGTGTGCGGTGCTTCACTTGCATTAATGGATGCTGGTGTGCCAATTAAATCTTCTGTTGCTGGTATTGCGATGGGACTTGTGAAAGAAGGCGATAATTTTGTTGTTCTATCTGATATTTTGGGTGATGAAGATCACCTTGGCGATATGGATTTTAAAGTAGCCGGTACACGTGAAGGTGTAAGTGCGCTGCAAATGGATATCAAAATTGAGGGTATTACTAAAGAAATTATGCAAATTGCCCTTAATCAAGCTAAAGGTGCACGTTTACATATCTTAGGTGTGATGGAGCAAGCAATTAATAAACCTCGTCAAGAGATCTCTGAATTTGCGCCTCGCATTTATACCATGAATGTCAATCCAGATAAAATTCGCGATATTATTGGTAAAGGTGGGGCAACGATTCGAGCCTTAACGGAAGAAACGGGTACTACGATTGAAATCACTGATGATGGTACAGTAAAAATTGCGGCATCTGATGGTAATAAAGCTAAAGATGCAATGAATCGTATCAATAATTTAGTTGCTGATGTTGAGTTGGGTAAAATTTATACCGGTAAAGTGACACGAATTGTTGATTTTGGTGCTTTTGTATCAATCATTGGTGGTAAAGAAGGTCTTGTGCATGTTTCTCAAATTGCTGATCATCGCGTTGAGAAAGTTTCTGATTACTTGAAAGTTGGACAAGAAGTGAATGTTAAAGTATTAGAAATAGATCGGCAGGGTAGAATTCGTTTAAGCATGAAAGATGCTGTTGAGCCTGCTGCTGATGTCGCACCAATTACTGAATAAAATGTCATTCACTAGGAGTTAAAATGAGACTATTCAACCTGAGAATTATCTGCTTTTTGCTAGCTGTTATTCTTTTATCAGGTTGTTCTAACTCTTTACCTGTACTGGCTGTTCCTGAGCAAGTTTCTTACGAGGATGAATTGAAAATTGCTCAGCTCAGTCAGCAGTTATCACAAAATGATATTGATACCATTACACGTATGCAGCTCATTTTTGAGCGAGGTATTGTCTACGATTCATTAGGTTTTAAAGCTTTTGCATACAGTGATTTTACACATTTGCTAAGCTTTAATCCTGAAATTCCAGATTTGTATAATTTTTTAGGTAATTATGCACTTCGCGATGGTGACTTCGATTCGGCTTTAGCATCGTTTAATACTACCTTAGAGCTTGATCCTGCTTATGCGTATGCCTACTTAAATCGTGCAATTACGTTGTACCGTACTGGGCATTATCAATCAGCAGATCGTGATGCGTTGCAATTTTATCAATATGATGTGAATGAACCCATTCGAATTTTGTGGCTTTATCTGATCGAAAAAGAAATCGATAATAAAGTTGCACAGCATGAGCTACAAAAACGTTATGATCTGCTTAATGATAAAACGATTTATAGTAGCGATATTGTTGCATTTTATTTAGGTAAAATTAATGAATCTAAATTGATGCAAAATCTTCAAGAAGGCGTTGAAAATAATCGGCAATTAGCTGAGCGTCTTTGTGAAACCTACTTTTATTTGGGTAAATATTATCAGAATAAAGGTGATAATGAGCGTGCCAAAATGTTATTTAAATATGCTTTAGCTAATAATATTTATAACTTTGTTGAACATCAACAGGCACTCTACGAAATGAAGTTACTTGAAGAAAAAGAAAAGTAACAAGGGTCATGCCAGTTTAAAAGTGAAAATATTGTTATAGCGTAGT
>CALYPO010000087.1 GCA_945276085.1 uncultured Gilliamella sp. | reverse complement strand
TTATATCATTTCTTGATCAGGATGATTTTTACCTTCCAAATCATATTAAAAAGTTGCTTCAAGCCGTCGAGTGGGATGATCCTAATTTTGGTTGGGTCTATGGTGATCTATATGAAGCAGACGAAGAAGGAAATGTGATCAGTACAACGATTGTTTTTAAATGGACGAAAGATAGCCACCCGAAAACCAACATATTGACGATGATAAAATATGATATGTTCGTACTTCCCTCCGCAGCGCTGATCAATAGACAGGCATTTGAAGATGTCGGTGGATTTGATCCACAATTTACAGGTTATGAGGATGATGACCTTTTTTTAAGAGTGTTTCGGAAGGGATGGACAAATTATTTTCTTCCAGAAGCTGTAACTGTATGGTGTATTAACAGCAATAGCACTTCTTACAGCATAAGGATGATCCGCAGTCGAATGTTATATATAAAAAAAATATGCGAAAGTTTTAAAGATGAACTTGAATTGAAACGCAGTTATATACGGGATTGTCTCGTACCACGTTTTATGGAATCCCTTATCGGCGAAGCAAGACAAGCAGTCAAGAAGCCAAAAACACCTCGACAAATTAAAATGTATGAACATCGCGAAGAGATAATCGCCAATTTAGACCAATTTGTTGATCTTGTAACTCATAAAACAGTCCTAAAGAAACGTGTTCGACATTACTTAAAAAGGAACTTATTGAAAATAAAAATGAAAAGGTGGTTCAAGAAACTTATTCGTCGATACTAAGATTTGATATTTGTCATATCACTAAAAATCCAAACCACCAATCTTAATGAAGTTGACGAGTGTTACGCATTACAATGAACCCATCAACTTCGTTAAAAACCGATTTTGCTTATTAAAAGTAATAATTTTCACAATAAAATTAACGTTATGATCACGTTTTTAACACAGCTTTTCCTACAATTTCCAACAATCGCTTTTGAAACACACTTGACGAAAAGTGTTTTTCAAAAACCAAACGTCCTTTTGCACCGATGGCACTCCATTGGTCCGTTATCTCAAGTGCATCTTCGATAGCTTTGGCAATTCCTTTCGGTGTTGTTTCAGCAATAATAAAACCTGATTTATTGTTTTCAATATATCGACTTGTTCCCGTTTCCTTCGTGCACATGATCGGCACTCCAGCTCCTAACGCATCTATTGAAACGATTGGTAATGTATCGCTTCGTGAGGGAACAATAACAAGGTCGGATAGTTCGGTTTCAAGGATGCAATCTTCGTGAGATAATTCATCTTTAACGGCGACGTTTTTATACTTTTTTGCATCAATTTCCAGTTTTTCTTTAAATTCTGGCGCTAATGTTCTACCGAAGAATCTGAGTTTAAATTTTTCAAGGGTTTTTTGAGATATATATTCCATAGCAGCTAATAAAATATCCTGACCTTTTCGGTACTCAAATGTTCCAAAGGTCGAAATCAAGAGGTCATCTCCAGGATGATTTTTACGTTCTAATTGTGGGAAACCAGTTTCCAATCGAATAATTTTGTCGTCGCGATATTTTTTTATGTGATTAGATGCATAATCGCTAACTGCTATTATATTCTTTGCATCGTGCAATATTTTTGCACAATCAGCGATTGAATCGGCCAATTCTGAAACCAATTCGACTTCATGGATATACCATAAAACCGGCACAACAGAATCTAACTGTTTCACAATCGGCCAGGTGATAACAGTATTTGCAATAACTAAATCAAAATTTCGTGCAAAAGATAATACACTATCATGCATTTTTAGCAGCAAGCTATCAATAATAACATTGAAGCCCAGAGATTGCAGCTCTTTGCGCAAGGGCCCATCCTCCGGACATGCGATAACAACAAAATATCCGGCTTCTTCAAGTGTTTTGGCTATCTCAACAACGACGCGCGGCGCACCACTATTTGTTAAATCATGGCTTATAAGAAGCACATCTCCTTTAGATTTTTTATTAAATTCGCGTCCCGGATAAATAGTAAAATCTTCGGGTGAATCATGATATAATAATGATCTCATTAAAGGTGAAAAATAGGGATCTATCGCTACTTGCTCAGGCCAGCGTTTTAATAGATAAATATCAGATTTATCAATTTTGGGGACGCTTGTTTTTTCGGTTTCCTGAATGGATAAATGTCCAAGATGGATAAGTTTTGCATCCGGTTGATAGATACAAGTCTGTCCGAGAGAACGTATTTTGAAACATAGATCAACGTCTGAATGAGCAATTGGCGTATTTTCAATATCAAATCCACCCACTTGCTTGAATGTTTTTGAAGAAACAAGTAAACACGCTCCACAAAGAAGAGAAACTTCACGCAATTGATTAGCCATATTGAAGTAAGACTCTTGAGTTTCCGGAATTGCATGGAAAGCAGTTCCAACAAGACGCCTAACACCTGTAACCATTCCAGCGTGCTGTATAGTTCCATTGGAATAGAGCATCTTTGGAGCGACGGCTCCAACACCGTCAATCTCGGCTATTTCAACGAGTTTCTCTAGCCAATCTTCATCAATAATTCGGACATCATCATTAAAAAAGACAACAAATTTACCTTTTGCAACTTTTGCGCCCTGATTACATTTATCGGAAAAGTTAAAAGATTTATCATAAGGAACGAAATTTACATTTTTAAATTCATCATGTAACGTCTTAATAATGTTCGAATTTGTAACTACGAGAAGTTCATAATTATTATAAATTGTTTTATTGATAATAGAATCCAAAGTTTCTCGAATGTTATCTATAGAGTCGGAAGGAATAATAATTGATACCAGTGGCCAATCGCCAAGCTCATCCCAAATAATTCTATTAGCAAAAGAAAGTGGTACTGCTTTACCTTTCCATTTCCTGCGATCTAGGGCTGATTGCAGGGCAAATATATTTGTAGCCCTCGCAAAATCTTTTCCTCCAGAAGCCGCTGAGGTTGCAATAGCGCGCCAACCATATAACGGCTTTGATATATGATATATTTTATCGGTTGTTTCGGTGACGCGTAAGGCAAGATCATAGTCCTGCGAAAAATCAAAACGGCTACGAAATCCCCCTATTTTTTTCATGATCGAATTTCGGTAAACGGTCAGATGGCCAATATACATGGAATTTGAGAGAAGAAGAGGGCTCCAATCCGGTTTCGCATAAATATGCGTGGGAAAGCCATTTTCGTCAATAATACATTCATCCGAATAGATGAGATCAGCATCCGGATGATTACGTATACAATCTGCTACTGATTGTAGTGCATCCCATGTTAATTCGTCATCATGGTCAACCAACGCTATATAATCACCGGTGGCACTTTTTAATCCGATGTTGCTTGCACCGGAAATACCTAAGTTTTCTTTATTATAAATGACTTTTATACGAGTATCCAGATTAGAAAAACGAGTAAGCACCTCTCTGACATCGGGTGTTTTTGAAAAATCGTCAACGATAACAATTTCAAAATTCTGATAACTTTGTAAAAGAATAGTTTGTAAAAGTCTTTCTAACAAATAGGCTGGAGTATTATATGTTGTTACGAGAATTGTGAATTTTATTTTACCTTCTTTTATAAATTTATAATCGGACTTATAATTAAATCGTTCAACCGCAGATGCGACATTAGCGTCAAAATTTTTTTTGACAGGAAGTTCAATTCTAGGAATAAAATGATCTTTTTGTTCAATTAAAATTTTGTCGTTTAACTGCTTATCCGGTTTTGGTCCTAAGCCAATATAATATAAACGTTTTTTAATACTCTTTTTCCATTTTTTACAAAACCGTTCAAATTTACTTTTTTTCCTATTCTCAGTCATTTTATTTTCCTGAAAAGAAATTGGTAATAATTCTGGCTGGTCATTTTGAAGAGACGATTGATGAAGCTTTGTAAATTTATATAAATATGAGTTGTCGTCCCTAAGGGTATCTAATAAAGAAGGTTCAATGGCAATTTTATTGCGGCTCGCTGGATCAACATTAGAAATTAAAGAATGAGAGAGGACGAGTGGATGTTTTCCATCCTTTGCAGCTGCTACAAGCTCGCTTAAATTATCATGGATTGGTTGATGATGTCCGGTTAGGAAACGTTTGTAAATATGATCTTCAAAAAGTTTAGAAAATTTTATAACAACAATTGAATCGTAAAAAGTTATAGATTCTATACGTTGATGGTAAGTATGAAAAAGTTCTGCATTGTCTAATTTTTCAATATCTTCTTTATGTATGTAACGATAATTTAAACTATCGGTTAAATTTTTAAAAAATTCCTGTGCCGAATCTTTCGCGTGAAAACCACCTTCGTAATTTGGGTCATAACTGCAATGAAGATCTTCAATCACATAGAAACCACTAGGTTTCACACGAGAAAAACAACTTTTGAAAGTTGTAATAATATCCGAAGAAGTGTGAGAGCCATCGTCAATGATGATGTCAAATTCTAAATTTCCGAGTAACTTATTTAAAGCATTGTCATCTGCTGCGTTACAGCAAAAAACTCTTACATTATCCCCTAAGTCTAACTTTGCACATTTTGGATCTATATCTAAGCCAATAAAAGTAGAATTTTCTGGGAAAAATTTTTCCCATATTTCAAGCGAACCACCATTTTGAACCCCGATTTCAAGTAAATTTATCGGTTCATTTTTTTTTACAAATTCAATAAATTGCTTATCATAAATATCAATATAATTTTCCCATTTATCGGAAGTATTATTATCGTGAGCCCAAAATATTTTTTTTAAATCGCGCATCTCGGTTTTCTCATGTTCTAACAGCACGTACATTATACGGCTATGTATTTCTTCCAATTCATTATTGTTAATTGATAAACAAAACGTAATTTATTGTTATTTAACAACGAATTTTTTGGTCTGACAGCAAGCGTTTTATATTCCGAAGACGGTATCGAAATAATATGAACAAGTTTGCCATGCTTTCCTTCTAATAGGACAAATATTTCTCGTGCAAAGTCAGCCCAATTGGTTTTTCCATCTGGAACGAGATGAAAAATGCCACGCCAATTTTTTGGAGGAGTTTTACTCAAAATCTGCTGTGCAATATTTATGATATTTTCCGCGATAAAGTCAGCACTGGTTGGCGTGCCCCATTGGTCGCATACAACGTTGATCTCATTACGTGTTTCTGCTAGCTTCAGCATCGTTTTGACGAAATTATTACCGTATCGACTATAAACCCA
>CALYPO010000086.1 GCA_945276085.1 uncultured Gilliamella sp. | reverse complement strand
GGCTGATTTTCCGCTTTCTGCTCGTCGGCAAGCCATTTTTGATAATCATCGAGATCACCATTAAATGGTTCAACTTTGTGATCGTGAACTAAATAAAACTCATCAGTTGTTGAACGTAGTAAGTGGCGATCATGCGATACAACAACTAACGCGCCTTCGAAATCAATAAGCGCTTCAGTTAATGCTTGGCGCATATCTAAATCTAAATGGTTAGTTGGCTCATCAAGTAACAGTAGGTTTGGCTTTTGCCAAACAATTAATGCTAAAACTAATCGAGCTTTTTCACCACCTGAAAATGTTTTTACAGGTTCATTGACTTTATCGCCATGAAAATCAAAACCACCTAAGTAATTACGCAATTCTTGTTCTGTTATTTTAGGATCAGAAAGCTTGGTTAAATGCCAAAGTGAGGATTCTTCACCACGCAAATACTCTAACTGATGCTGAGCGAAATAGCCTAATTGAACACCTTTGGCTAAATTAATATGACCTTCTTTAGGTTGTAATTCTCCCGCTAATAATTTAATTAAAGTCGATTTACCAGCTCCGTTCCGTCCTAATAAACCAATTCTCGAACCGGGAACAAGATTTAATTTAATTTTTTCAAGGACGATTTTATCTCCATAACCAGCAACCACTTTATCCATCATCAATAATGGACTTGGTAAAAATTCAGAAGGTTTAAAATTGAAATGGAAAGGATTATCCACATGTGCCGGTGCAATAAGCTCCATTTTTTCTAACATTTTAATTCGGCTTTGAGCCTGTTTTGCTTTGGTTGCTTTTGCTCTAAAGCGATCAATATAGCTTTGCAGATGGGCGACTTTTTGTTGCTGACTTTCGTATAATGATTGTTGTTGTGCCAATTTAGTTATACGTTGGTTTTCGAATGAAGAATAGTTTCCGGTATATTCAAATAAACTTTTTTGTTCAATATGAATAATTTTATTAACAAGTGGATCTAAAAAGTCTCGGTCATGAGAGATTAAAATAAGCGTTCCCTGATAATTACTCAACCATTTTTCAAGCCAAATCACTGCATCTAAGTCAAGGTGGTTAGTTGGTTCGTCAAGCAGCAGTAAATCAGAACGGCACATTAACGCTTGCGCCAAATTTAGTCTCATCCGCCAACCGCCCGAGTAGGATTTAACCGGTAAATTGAGTTGTTCGTTAGAAAATCCTAAACCATGTAATAGTGTTGCGGCTCTTGCCCGTATTGTCCAAGCATCAATGGTATCGAGTTGTTCGTGAATAATCGCAATTTGCTCACCATTATTTTCTTGATTAGCAATCGTTAGTTTTTGTTCTAATTGGCGATATTCTCGATCCCCATCAATAGCGTATTCAATAGCTGGAACATCTAAAGCAGGTGTTTCTTGATTAACCCAAGCAAGCTGCCATTGTGTAGGTATTGATACACTTCCAGCATCAGAGTGAATTTCGCCTTTAATTAATGAAAAAAGGGTGGATTTACCACAACCATTTTTACCTACTAATCCAACTTTTTGTTTAGGATTAATTGTTGCTGAAGCGTTATCTAAAAGCAGATTAACACCACGACGAATTTGGATAGAATCAAAAACAATCATAATATTGCCATCTATTACTCTAAAAAAAAGCTATGCTAACAAAAAAAGAACTTTATGCAATACGTTTTACTGGTGATTTATCCGCATTGCATTTGAATCGAATATTTATGATTGATACGGTAAACAATGCGGAAAATGATAAAATAAGATTATTTATTAATATGTTGAATAAAAATCATATTTAATAATTAATGTAATAATTGCCTAAATATTAATATCACTTAAATTTTACTTTTTATTGCCGACAAAGCTCTGCGAATAAAAAGCCAACAGATAAGGATAAATACCAATAATCCTAGGTATTGTGGTAAATCACCTAAGTTTTTAAATATTGCCAATGGGGCATCACTTCCTCCATTAGTAATACTTATCACAATTACTACCGCTAATATAACGCCAATTAAACTTTCACCAACAATTAAGCCTGATGCAATTAAAGCTGCTTTGCTATCCACTTTTTTAAATTGTATTTCTGGATCAACATTATTTTTCTTTGCGTTAGCATAAGTATAACGTTTTATAATCCAAGATAGTAATGTGCCAACAAAAATCGGTGTAGTGACACTTGGTGGTAAATAAATGCCTAATCCGACAGCAAGAGCTGGTAATCTAAATTTTGAGTTATTTTTAGCAAAAATTAAATCAGTGATGATAATTATTCCCCCTAATACTAGGCCAATAAAAATCATTGTCCAATCAAGTTTATGCGAAAAAATACCTTGTGCAATAGTTGTCATTAAAGATGCTTGAGGAGCAGCTAAAACTTGAGAAAGATCCATATCACTGCGAGGAACAGCACCTGTAAAGCCGTAAGCGTGATATAAGGTTTCTAGAATAGGAGCTATAACTAAAGCACCCACAAAGCAACCAATTAATAAAGCAACTTGTTGCTTCCATGGTGTTGCATTGACTAGATAGCCTGTTTTTAAATCTTGCAAATTATCATTTGATATACATGCTATTGCTAAAACAGTACTTGTCGTAAATAATGCTAATGCTGTTGCAAAATTCGATCCTTCAATCGTTGATAACATGCCATTAATTTCACCTAGTCCTAATAAAATAAGTGAAACAGCAATAACTGCAACTATTGCAATACCAGACATAGGACTTGCTGATGATCCGACTAAACCAGCCATATATCCACAAGCTGCAGCAACTAAAAAACCCATAATAAAAGAAAACAATACCGCACATGCAACTAATGACCAAGCTATGCCTGTAGATAAGCCACTATCAGCTATAAATGAATAAAAAGTCACGACTAAAATGACTAACATCATCCCCATAATAGAAAAAATCCATTTAGGGGATAGATCGCGTTCTGTTGTGTCTTTTATTGACACATCTGAACGTAGAGTTTTAAAAGAAATTTTCACTCCTTCAATAACTGGTTTTATTAAAGAGAGCAAAGTCCAAACAGCTGAAATAGCAATCGTTCCTGCACCAATAAAACGGATATCGTTGTCCCAAATTTGCATGGCAACTTGAGATAAAGGTAAACTTGAATCATAACCGTTGATAACTGTTAAAATCGGTATGCCAAATACCCAAGCAATAATAGTCCCAAGTAGTATTGCAATACCTGAAATAATACCAATTAGATAGCCTGCACTTAATAATGCTAAAGAAAACCCTAAGGGTATTTGAAATATTGCTTTGCCTGCTGTGAACCAATAAGCTGTATTTCCAGATAGCAGTTTAAATCCATTAGTAAATAAACTGACTAAAGAAGCAATTACGCCACCGAATAAAATATCTTTTAATCCACCATTAGCGTCATTTCCTTCTGCCTTTGACCCAGCCTTTAATATCTCGGCAGCAGCAACACCCTCAGGGTAAGGTAAATCGCTTTTTACTACCATGACATGTCGAAGCGGTATAGAAAATAACACACCTAACATACCACCAGCCAAACATACAGCAAAGGTTAACCAAAATGGGAAATCATGCCAGTATCCCATCATTAATAAGCCCGGAATAACAAAAATGATTGAAGATAATGTCCCTGCAGCAGAAGCTTGCGTTTGAACCATATTATTTTCTAAAATGGTTGAATTAGGGAAAAACCGCAAAATCGCCATAGAAATTACAGCTGCAGGAATTGCAGATGAAAAAGTTAAACCGACCTTTAAGCCCAGATAAACATTTGATGCAGTAAAAATCATTGTTATCAGTGCACCAAGAATAATACCTCTAAATGTAAGTTCTCGTAGTTTATTCATATTTTTAGTGTTTTTTAAGTTGAAATTAAATGTATTATATACTTAATTGTGTATTTTGAGTGTAAATCTGTGTGATTTTGTTGTTTTTAAATTTTTATTCATTGTTTTTAAATGGAAATATTTTTATTAAATTTTGGATGCTTACTATTTAGTTATTAAAACATTACTATTTTGTTTTGATACAATGTTATTTAACAATTACTACTTTGTGAGAAATATCGTGAACCAATTAGAACGTTTACAAGCTATTACTAAACAATTACGTAATCCAATTAAAGGTTGCGAATGGGACAGTAAGCAAACTTTTGAATCATTAAAATCATATACTCTAGAAGAAACTTATGAAGTCTTAGATGCCATAGAAAAAAAAGATATGGCTGAACTTAAAAATGAACTGGGTGATCTACTGTTTCAGATTGTTTTTTATGCTGACTTAGCAAATGAACAAGGTTTATTTAATTTTGATGATATCTGCCTCTCTGTTGCTGATAAGCTGATTAGTCGTCATCCCCATGTCTTTTCAAATGATACTACTGTTAAGCCAAATTGGGAACAACTTAAGCAACAAGAACGTGATAAACGAGCACAATATTCACTATTAGATGATATTCCCATCGCCATTCCAGCATTAATGAAAGCTGAAAAAATACAAAAACGCTGTGCATCAGTTGGATTTGATTGGGTAGAGTTAAAACCTGTTATTGATAAAGTTAAAGAAGAGCTTAGCGAAGTGGAAGAGGAATTGAATAAAACCGCACAAGATCAATCCAAAATTGAAGAAGAGCTTGGCGACTTATTTTTTGCCACCGTTAACTTAGCCAGACATTTAAAAGTTAAATCTGAGTTATGTTTACAAAATGCCAATAACAAGTTTATAAGGCGTTTTAAGCAGGTAGAATTATTACTTAAACAAAAAAATCACAATTTAATTGATGCAACACTTGAAGAAATGGAAGATGCATGGCAAATTGTCAAACAATCTGAACAATTATCTAGCGAAGTAAATCAAAATGACTGAACAAAAAAATGAATTATATCAAGAAATCGAAGCATGGGCACAAAATGCCATTTTACATAGTCCAACGTGGAGTATTAACCAGCTCGATTATTCCGAAAAAAGTATTTCTGTTGTTGAAATGATTATTGGTGAATTAGCTGAGAAAAATTTTAGTATTCCTGAAGAACAGCTTAATATGATTGCTCAAGAGTATGGTTGTTATTTATTACTGACAGCCCAAAAATTATACGGCGGTGAGTTTTATTGGAATGAAGAACTTGAACAACCGATGTTAATTAGTTGTGAACCACAAGCGGCTATCGTGTTATTAACTTGGAATAAAGTCAAAGGGCGCCTTTTAGGGGATGAAGCAGATCATCTTGCCTTTTTCTTAGAAGGGTTTGCTGAGGCGACTAAAAATCCTGAAAATGGTTCTCAG
>CALYPO010000085.1 GCA_945276085.1 uncultured Gilliamella sp. | reverse complement strand
TTTAACTTGCAAAACTTTGTCAAAAAGTTTCGGAAATGATAAACATTTATGTCAAAAATATTTCGTCCATTAGTGCTTTATATTGGGTTACGTTATGTATACGGTCAAAAGACTGATGGCTTTGGTCGCTTTGTTTCATGGTTATCGATGATAGGGATCATGCTTGGATCATTGGGATTAATTCTGGTGTTATCGGTCATGAATGGACTAGAAGATCAGATGCAAAATAGTGTGTTAAAGTTCTTACCGCAAGCACAAATCACCACACCACAAGGCAAAATCGTCATAGATAACACGGCATATGAACAATTTGGACAGATTAATGGCGTAAGTCGCATTACGCCGTTAGTCACTAGCGACGTGGTATTGCAAAGTGAACAAAGTATCAATGTAAGTACCTTGATGGGCATCAATCCAGAAGATGATGATCCCATTCAAGATTATATTTATACCGGATCGATATCCGATCTACAGGCTGGGCAATATAATGTAATCTTAGGACAAACATTAGCCAATCAACTCGGCGTGACAGTAGGTAATAAAATACGTTTAATGGTTACCGATGCCAGTCAGGTCACACCAGTAGGGCGTATACCATCACAACGTTTATTTACTGTTGTTGGACTATTTTCGGTTAACCATGACATTAACCAAACCTTAATTTACGTCAACCAAACCGATGCCCAAAAATTACTCCGTTACCCAGCTAATACAATTACCGGTTGGCGATTATTTTTGAAACACCCTCTACAAATTGCTGAAATTACGAATACTCCGCTACCGGAAGGACTTGAATTTAAAGATTGGCGAGCAAAACGGGGCGAATTATTTCAAGCAATAAAAATGGAAAAAAACGTCATGGGTTTACTGATTAGCCTTATCGTGATTGTTGCAGCATTTAATATTATTACGTCTTTAAGTTTATTGGTGATGGAAAAACAAGGTGAGGTTGCCATTTTAAAAACTCAAGGATTATCACGTTTTAAAATAATGCTAATTTTTATCATACAAGGCGCAAGTTCAGGGGTAATAGGTACACTACTAGGAAGCACATTAGGACTTGTACTTGCTTGTAACTTAAATAACATCATGGAAACCTTAGATTTATCGCTTGCAGGTATAGAATTACCGACATTAATCGAACCTTCACAAATTGTTTTTATTATTATCGGATTACTCATGTTATCGCTAATATCAACCTTATATCCTGCTTATCGTGCTGCAACCATTCAACCTGCCGAGGCGCTACGTTATGAATAATACTCAGCCATTACTGATTGCTAAAAATCTCTATAAAACCTATAAAGAAGGGAAAATGGTGACTGAAGTCTTAAAAAATGTTTCATTTGATCTTCATCCTCAATCATTACTCGCTATTATAGGAAGTTCAGGTTCGGGTAAAAGTACACTATTACATCTACTGGGTGGATTGGACAAACCGACATCAGGTGAAATCATATTCAAATCACAACAGCTTAATCAATTATCAGAACAAGCAAAAGCAAAATTACGCAATCAAGACATCGGTTTTGTCTACCAGTTTCATCACCTTTTACCCGATTTTACTGCACTTGAAAATATCGCTATGCCACTCTTAATTGGTGGTGTATCGCCCAACGAAGCCAAAAAACGGGCGAAAGACATGTTAGCATCAGTTAATTTAACAAACCGAGCCGAACATCGTCCATCCGAACTATCGGGCGGTGAACGTCAACGTGTGGCAATAGGACGGGCATTAATTAATAACCCGTCTTTAGTCATGGCGGATGAACCCACCGGAAACTTGGATAAAACAACAGCGGATGCCATATTTGATTTGCTTATCAAACTCAATAAAGAACAAGGAACAGCTTTTTTGGTTGTTACTCATGATCTTGAATTGGCTAAAAAATTAGATAAACAATTGGTTATGAGTGACGGGCAGCTTTCTGAAAGCGGACATTAAAAAAACGATTTAGTGGAAAACAAAATGAATCTATCCTTAATGACGGCAATAAAATTTCGTCAAGGTCGCCGTAAAAGTGGCATGGTATCACTTATCTCGATTATCTCAACTTTAAGCATTGCAATTGGAATTGCCGCACTCATTATTGGCTTAAGTGCCATGAATGGCTTTGAATATGAATTAAAAAACCGAGTGTTATCGGTTGTTCCGCATGGACAGATATATTCTCAATATGGCAATTTAAATGACTGGCAGCATATCCAACAAGAGTTAGAAGAAGATAAAAATATTGTTTCAGCAGCACCATTTATCAGCTTTACAGGGCTTATCGAAAATGGAAGCAAACTTGGAGCCGTTGAGGTACAAGGGGTTGATCCACAGCGCGAAAAAGCCATAAGTGCATTACCAAAATATGTGTTAGATGATCGTTGGCAATATTTTAAAAACGATAGTCAGCAAATTATTATCGGATCGGGACTGGCAAAAAAACTGTCGGTAAAACAGGGTGCATGGATAACATTGTTAATTCCGGTATCAAGTGATAATAACCAACTCAAACCACCTAAACGTGTGCGTTTACAAGTGGTGGGAATTTTAGATTTAAGTGGTAGCTTAAGTAACAATGTTGCGTTAATCCCTTTAGCTGACGCACAAAAACTTTTAAATATTGGTGACAGTGTCACGGGTATAATGGTCAATGTTAATCAAGTTTATTTGGCTAAAAGCCTATTAGGCAGGGCGATATTAAATCTTGACGAAAACGTCACATACACCAGTTGGGAAAACTCGTACGGTTTTATGTATCGAGACATTCAAATGATACGACAAATCATGTATTTAGCAATGATTGTGGTGATTGGTGTTGCCTGTTTCAATATTGTCTCGACATTAGTGATCGCTGTAAAAGATAAACAACGAGATATTGCAATTCTTAAAACACTGGGCGCAAATAATCGCCTAATTAAACATATCTTTATTTGGTATGGGGTCATTTCGGGCTTAATAGGCAGTTTACTTGGCGTTGTTTTAGGCGTTCTATCCGCTTGGCAGCTGTCAAATATCATGAAAGTAATTGAATCGCTGATCGGGCATAAAGTATTAAATGGAAATGTCTATTTTATTGACTTTTTACCTTCAAAAATTCATGCAACTGATGTGCTAATTGTATTTATTACTGCCATGCTATTAAGTTTAATCGCCAGTTATTATCCGGCTAAACGGGCATGTAAAATTGATCCGGCAAAAATATTAAACAGTTTTTAATATGATAAAGCAGGCGCTGATAGCATTAGTTATCAGCGCAACATAATGTGATTAATAATGATATTTTAAATTATCCGGTAATTCATAATGCACATACCCCATATAAATACACCAGATAGTCACGATAAATAATAAACAAATAAACAGTACTGTAAATTTACTTGAATAACCAAACCATTTTATCAATAGCGACACGACCAACCCCAAACCAAAACCGGCAACAGCCCCCCCCAAATGCGCCATATTATTAATACCAGGAAGCAAGCCTAAACCAGCGGTAAGCACTAAGCTAATGATAATAGCATTGATGGGCATTTCTTTAAGATTGGCCCGATTAACCAAACTATAAGCCAATAATGCGGTAATAATTCCTAAAATTGCACCGGATGCCCCACAACTAATCACGGTACGATCAAGATTAGCAATATCACTGACTAAATTACTGATTAATCCAGAAAGAAAATAAATACCAATAAAGGCAAATTTTGGAAGGCGTTTTTCTAAAATGATGCCCACACTCCATAAGGCGATCATATTCATTAACAAGTGTGACAGGCTGACATGCATAAATAAGCTAGTGAACATGCGCCAATATTGCCCCGAAAAAGTCAATTGCGATACATCGGCGCCCCAATCAACCAAAAACAAGTTTTTTAAAGAATCAACAAAACTACGGCTATCACAAAGACGGGATATAACAAACCAAGCAATATTAATCACAATCAGTGAACTGGTTATTTTGGCTTGGCGTCCTAGATAAATTAAATTTTGTGAAATGGTCATGTAAACTTGTATCCTTATAAATAAATTGCATAAGTTATTTGATATTGACAACGTTTAAATAAGTGATTTTCCAAAAATAATTAAATCACGCTTTACACCGTCCAGTTCGGCAATCTTTGGACATAATCCCCATTGCTGATACTGCATTTTACTAAAAAGACTGATACTGGGAATATTATGACCAAATACATAACTTAATATGCTATCGATACCGACTTTACGGGCATATTCTTCAATTTGAGCAAGCATATATTGCCCAATTTTTTTACCTCGAAACTGTTCATGAAGATATAAACTCACTTCGACCGTTTTAGAATAAGCAGGTCGCCCATAAAACGAAGATAAACTAATCCAACCACAAGGTTGATTTTGATGCTGAATTAACCAAAGAGGGCGATTATCCTCATTATGTTGTTCAAACCAATCACGCTTACTGTCGATTGAAACAGGTGATGTATCAGCTGTGACCATACGGCTGGCAATGGTCGAATTATAAACCTCAACAATAAAAGGCAAATCACTGAGTGTGGCATGACGATACGTGATCATAAAATAGAGTCTGTCAATGGATAAGGGAAGGTATTGTAATGAGATTATTTAAATCAGACAACCAATTAATTACCGAAACCGAGTTAACCATTATCAATAAATACAGGACGAAAAATAGTCAATAAACGTAGTTGCAATCATGCTTGAAGGACAATCATTATCACCACGGTTATAAATTAACTCTATGATAAACAAATAATTATTTTGCAATGTGTGTTAGGCTCTTTTATAATGGCAAAGTGATTATCACTAAAATGAATAGGAATAGCAGAATGAATGGAGCCGTTAACCAACCTTATATCGCCTTTGATCCTGAAGAGGCAGAATTTTTGTGTGATTACGATGTCAAATTAGAGTCTAAAAAAATTATTCTTTCCAATATCCACAATATAGTTCTTCGATTTCACCTTCCTAAAAAAAGAATACTAACCTTTATCGCATTAATTGCGTCTTGGGTACTGCTTACTGTGCTATACCTAAATTATAATCCGACAGATAAACTATTTTTTAATCTTCTATTAGTCATGTTGCTAGGTGCTATTATTATAGTATTTTGGATCCTTCAACATTATATTGCAGTTTCATTTGAAATCAGGCGACTAAAAAAACTTTACAACAGCTTAAAATGGCCTGTCACCAGTTATTTTGCCTTTTTTGAAGAAGGAATTTTAGTCAAATCTTATGATATAGAAGGAATATTTTATTGGGATGACTTTAAAAACATCATAGCCAGTTCTAACGTTATTACTTTTCAATTTTATCCTAAAGGTACTCCAAAAGGTGACTTACTAAAAAATCACTATCCAAAATTACGCCCATTTTATTTAATTATTGATGATGACAAAAAAATCCAGTCAATTTTGGCAAAGGTCAATCATCAACATGATGATTT
>CALYPO010000084.1 GCA_945276085.1 uncultured Gilliamella sp. | reverse complement strand
GCACTTAAATTGGGGAATTGGGTGATAGGTGATCGACATGATTTGTCGACGCAAGCCTATCAAGGTGGTGGTCGTCAATTAGATGATGTTTTTATTAAAACATTAAAAGATCAGGTGCTTGGCAATTTTAAACCGGATTTGACGCTATATTTGGATATTGAACCTAAAATTGGTTTATTACGAGCAAGATCGAGAGGTGAACTCGATCGGATTGAACAACAGTCTTTATCTTTTTTTGATAGAATACGCGAGCGTTATTTAACACTTGCGGCACAAGATAATACTATTGTAACAATTGATGCTTCACAATCAATTGAAGTAGTGACTAAACAGATTGAAACAGTATTAACTCAATGGTTGTCAACACAGGTTTGATATATATATGATTTTTAATGATTATCCTTGGCTTTCTTTACCTTATCAACAATTAGCTGATAGTATTTTACATCAGCGAGCTCATCATGCTTGGTTAATCAATTATGTACAAGGCAGTGGCGAAGATAAGTTTGTTAGTTTGCTTGCTAATCGTTTGTTGTGTCAATCGTCACATCAGTTAGAACCATGTTTAAACTGTCACAGTTGTCGATTATTTTTATCGCAGCATCATCCTGATTTTTATATAGTCACTAATGAGCAAGGTAAGCAATCCATCGGTATCGATCAAATACGAACGCTTACCACTAAAATTTATGAAAAATCGCAACAGGGTGGTAATAAAGTTATTTGGATTGAGAATGCGGCATTAATGACAGAGGCCGCAGCAAATGCATTATTAAAAACGCTAGAAGAACCCCCTGAAAATACTTATTTTATTTTAAGTAGTGAGCATAATAGTCATTTATTACCGACTATACATAGTCGGTGTTTTCGTTATTTTTTACCTGTTCCTGAATTAGAACAATCTGTTTTGTGGTTAAAAAAACAACACATTCAGCCGTATAATGATAATGAACTTGCCTGTGCATTGTTATTGAGCGAAAATGCACCAATAACAGCTGAAGCGTTATTAGCGCCTGAAAAATGGCAACAACGAAAACTTTTTTGTGAGCAGTTATTAAACGTTTTACCACAAAATGATTATTGGCAATTGGCCAAAACACTTAATAATGAGCAAGTGATTGAATATATAATTTGGTTTTCAAGTTTGTTAAGTGATGCTTTAAAAGCACAGCAAAAAGCGGGACGTTTTATTATTAATCGCGATCAGGTGCCATTGGTAAGGTTATTGGCGAGAATGGATAATGAAAAAATTCTAGCTCTTTATGATTTATGGTTGCAGGCAAGAATATTATTATTATCGGTTACAGGTTTGAATAAAGAATTAATGGTTTATAATGTGCTTGCTCAATCGGAATTAATTAGTCAATGATAAGCTAATTATATTTTGTAACTACATTTTAGTTTGATGTATGTTTAAGTTAAAAGGATAACTGTGAGTTATTTATCTATTGAATTTGGCCTACTTTTTATTGCTTTCTTTGCTTTGTATTGGGGATGCTGTTTTTCACCTAATTTACAAAATAAATTACTATTAATAGCAAGCTATTTGATTGTTGCTAGTTATAGTTGGCAGTTCGCGCTAATTTTGCTTGTTTACACCTGCATTATTTATCTATTTTCACTTGCTATTGCCTCATCACAACGTCATGCAAAGCGATGGCTAATTTTGGCTTTGTGTGTATCGATAATTAATTTAGCTTTATTTAAATATTTTGATTTTTTCCGATATGAATTACAAGCATTACTGAATTTTTGCCATTTACCTATTTTATTACCCGTTATCACCGTACTGATTCCAATCGGAATTTCATTTTATACTTTTCATTCTGTAAGTTACTTAGTATCGGTGCAAAAAAAAGCGTTACCTGTAGCTAAATTTTGGGATTTTGCTCTGTTTTTGTCTTTTTTTCCTAGTATTATTGCCGGTCCAATTAATCGTGCTAAAGATTTCCTGCCTCAAATTGCGGTGAATCAACCTCGTGAAATATTACAACCGTTTCGAGCTTTTACTTTAATAATTTTAGCCGTGATTAAAGTGTATTGTTTAGGTGGTTTAGTTAGTGAAAACTGGGTAAAACCAATTTTTGCTAATCCATTGGAATTTAATGTTATTGATTTGTTAGTGGGCCTTTATGGTTATGCAATGCAAATCTATTTGAATTTTTCTGGTTATACCGATTTAGTGACAGCAATAGCTTTATTATTAGGTTTTCGTTTACCAATCAACTTCAACTTTCCTTATTTAGCTCTGAATTTACGTGAATTTTGGGATCGTTGGCACATCAGTTTATCACATTGGATTCGTGATTATATTTATATACCACTAGGTGGTAGTCGAAAAGGATTTATTCGCACACAAATAAATGTCTTGTTAGCGATGTTATTATCTGGGTTATGGCATGGAGCAGGCATTAACTTTATCATTTGGGGTGCGTGTCATGGCATAGGTATTATTGTCCTTAATATTGGTGATCGTTATTTCGGTCGAAATTGGATAACTGCACGTTCACCAATAATAGCAAGGTTAATTACTTGGCATTATGTCTGCTTTACATGGCTATTTTTTAATAGTGAAAGTTTGCCTGATGCCATCGATTATTTAACTGCATTAACACATAACTTCTTTATTGAACCCAATTATATTGGTGCTTTTTTATTTATATGTATTATATTTTTTACTTATCCATTGTTTAAAAATATTCCTGATTGGTTTACTTTGCAATTAGGTAAAATAAAACCATGGTATTTGCCTTTCATTTTTATTTTGATATTGTGGGTAACTATATATATTGCACCATCAGGTGTGCCAAACTTTATTTATGCTAACTTTTAATTATGATGTTAATTCATTATGCTATATAAGAAATCGTTTTCTAAAAATAAGAAAAAAAACAGATCGAATGTGAAACGGCGACGTCATAATACGATCAATAAAAAAGAAGTAGCTAATAAGTCTTATAAAAAGAGAGATGTTGCGGTAAATATCAATACTTGTTTATCAGCAAGATATATTTTTATTTTATTGTTTGTAACTGGAATAGCTTTAATGGTGCTTTATTATAAATCAATACTGATTTATTGGCAGCAAACTTACCATTCTGATCTATTTCATTCTAATACTTTAATACAAGACTCTTTTCCAGAAGAACAAGGTGAAGAATCGAGTGAAGATGCTATAGCTCAAACCCAAGATTCAACTATAACAAAAGATAGTAAACATGAACCACAAGTTAATAAAAATGTAAATCCAATAGAGCAAAGCCATCCTGTTAAACCTATAATTATTCAACCTGATGCGATTAAACGATTAAGTAAAGATAAGATTAAAGATGAAATCTTACCAAAAGATAAATCATTATCAGATAAAAATAAACAGGTTGAAAGTAGTATTAAAAAACCACTTGAAAAATCTAACAAAGCGCCAACGTTATTACCAGCAAAAGAAAAAGATGAATTACCAAAAGTTCAAATACATGATGTCCCGTTGATTCATCAACCGTTGCCAATTGTTTTAACTGAAAATGATAAGGTTTTTTTTGCGGGTGACTCATTAATGCAAGGTGTTGCACCATATGTTAAAAAAATGTTATTCAAACAGTATAAAATAGAAAGTATAGATTTGAGTAAACAAAGCACCGGACTTGCTTATCCCAATGCTTTTGATTGGCCAAAAACTATTAGTGATACACTAGCCGACGATCCTACAATAAAGCTGCTTGTGGTTTTTTTAGGGCCAAATGACCCTTGGGATTTTCCCGTTAAAGGATACGCTAAATACGCGAAATTCAAATCTGAATTATGGGAAGAACAATACCGTTTACGTATAGCCAATATTTTGAGTAATGCTCGTGAACATCATATACAAGTGCTTTGGCTAGCTGCGCCATGTATGCGTAAACCTAAATTAAATGATGGCATGGTTTACCTTAATACATTATATAAATCTGAGATTGACAAAACGCAACAGCATTTTTTAACAACCAATGAGTTACTCGGTTGTACATACGAAAAATTCAATAGTTTTATTGAAACAAATAATGAAAAAATAAAAGTAAGGGTGGATGATGGGGTTCATTTTACACCAACTGGCCAAAAAATTCTGGCAAAGGCCATTATGGAAAAAATAATTTTTAAAGAATTAGAGGGTACCCATAGTGATTAAGTTTTTAAAGTATATTCTAGCTATTATTGCGGTGACATTCACTGTTGGATGTAGTGTAGCAGAAAGTACGACCACAACAACTGTATCGGGGATTATTGATTTTGGCGATCCCAACGCTAAACAATTTGCAACACGGTTAAAATCGTTAGCAGCGAACAGAAATAGCGATGATGTTGTTAATATAACCCAATTTGGTGATTCGCATACCGCAGCAGATTTTTTCACTGGTGAATTTAGAACGTTAATGCAAGGCAAATATGGTGATGCGGGTATTGGCTGGATAACGCCTGTTGCAATTAAAGGACAAAGCCATGCAGCGGTTACCTGGAAAAATAAAAATTGGGATGTATTAAGTAGTAGAACACTAAGCAATTTAGATTTTCCTATGGGGGGGTTTATTGCCAAACCGTTGAAGGATTCTGCTGTAATACAAATTTCACCAAAATCATTAGCCAATAAAGATTGGCAAGTAAAATTCACTTTTAAAACATCAAAAAATACGCCTAATGTATTTGGAATTTATGATGTTAATAATAAAAAGATTAATTTTAATTATGTGCCTCAAGCGAATGTGTGGCAAACGGCTTCTATTGTGTCGAAAATGCCTTTAATGATAAAAGGGCAAAATGATGTTGAACTCGGTGGAATATGGTTAACGCGTTATCAACAACCTGGCGTAGTTGTATCGGCTATAGCCACTAATGGCGCTAAGCAAACCATATGGCAAAAATGGAGCCCTAATTGGTTTAAAGAATTAGCTTTATCAAAAACTGATTTAGTGATTCTTGAATATGGAACAAATGAGAGTTTTGATGAAACGTTAGATCCTACTGCTTATCGCAAAAATTTAGTGAATAGTATAAGACAAATTCGTAAATCTTTGCCTGATGCAACGATTTTATTAATGTCACCTCCAGATACCATGGCGAATGAAAAAGATACCCCGAAATCTTTTTCAACAATTAAAAATATTCAAAGACAAGTCGCTAAATCCGAAAAGACATTATTTTGGGATTGGCAACTGGCAATGGGGGGTAAATTTGCAGTTAAAGAGTGGCGACAGCGGGGACTGGCTCGTGCAGATTTAGTTCATCAAACATTACAAGGTTATAAAGAGAGTGCTCGAATGTTTTATGCTGATTTGAATGACTTTGTACAAAAAAAATAGACAAAATTTAAGACTAAAAAGGAATAACTAAGTTATGTCATCTCCAATTATTGTTGCTGTTGATTTTGCTGATGTTAAATCAGCATGGAATTTTATTGATCGTGTTGA
>CALYPO010000083.1 GCA_945276085.1 uncultured Gilliamella sp. | reverse complement strand
ATGATAAAAAAAAGTCACTCATTCAGCCGAATTATTTGTAAAGAAATGTAAATAACACCATAAATAATAAATGTTAATAGCCTTTAAATAGTCAAATATAGTTAAAATATAGCGGATTATTTTTTTATTCGAAAATATATCACTCGCTCTTTTCGAAAAAATAAGCGACATTTTTAGCCGTTAATCAACTTAATAATTAACGGCTATTTATTAGTCAGCTGATTTATGAGGTAAAATTAAATTTAGTACAATCGCTAAAATTCCACATAAACTGATTCCTTGCAAAGCATAAGATCCAAAATCAAAAATCATGCCGCCAATACCAAATACAAGTACTAACGAGACGATACACATATTACGTGATACAGAAAGATCAACTTTATGTTTGACTAAAATATTAATGCCAACCGAAGCTATCGAGCCAAAAAGTAATACCATAATTCCGCCCATTACAACTGTCGGAATAGAGCTTAAAAAAGCACCAATCTTACCAATAAATGACATTAAAATAGCCCAAATAGCTGCCCAGGTCATTACTCTAGTTCTAAAATTACGCGTTAATGTGACTGCGCCAATAACTTCTGCATAGGTAATACATGGCGGACCACCAAAGAAACCAGCAGCAGATGTTGCTAACCCATCACCCAGTAACGTGCGCTGTAATCCTGGTTCTTTAGTGTAATCTTTACCGGTGACAGAACTAATGGCCATAATATCACCAACATGCTCGATTGTTGGTGCTATAACGATCGGAATCATATATAAAATGGCTTGCCATTGAAACTCAGGAAAAGTGAAATCGGGAATTTTAAACCAAGGTGCTTCGATGACTTGTTGAAAGTTGACAATACCAAAAATACAAGAAAACATGTAACCAACAATAATTCCAGCAATAATTGGCACTAATTTAAAAAAACCTTTTGCCCAGATTGCTACAATCAACGTCGTTAATAAAGAAGCCATTGAAATAATAATCAATTGATAGTTTTCTGCTGATAAACCGCTATTTTTACCCATTGCCATGCCAACCGCTACCGGCGCTAAAGATAAACCAATAACCATAATAATTGGCCCTGTTACAACTGGAGGTAAAATGCGATCAATAATATGGCTGCCATTAATTTTGACTAAAAAAGCAAAAAACATAAAAACCAAACCTGCCGCAACTAATCCACCTAACGTAGCTGGAATTCCCCACTGTGCAACCCCAAAAGAGATAGGTGCAATAAATGCAAATGAAGAAGCTAAAAATACAGGCACTTTTCCTTTAGTGGTTAATTGAAATAATAACGTACCCACACCCGCTGTAAACATTGCAACATTTGGATTTAATCCAGTTAAAAGTGGCACTAAAACCAATGCACCAAAGGCAACAAATAACATTTGCGCACCGGTAAAAATATCTTGCCAAGCATGTTTAAGTGGCGAGATATTATTGTTTATTTGATCAAGAGCATTTTTAGTCACGTGGTCCTCTCTTAATTACTCTATTAATTGATATTTATTTCTTTACTAAATAGCGGACATAAAAAAACCGGATAAACCGGTCTAAAATTTGAGATTTTATTTTGTGCCGAATATCTTATCTCCAGCATCGCCAAGCCCTGGTAATATATAACCTTTATCGTTCAATTTATCATCGATTGAAGCGGTATAAAGTTCAACATCAGGATGAGCTTGTTCCAATACTTTAATACCTTCTGGTGCGGCCACTAAAACAAGCACTTTAATATTTTTACAACCTGCTTTTTTTAGTAGATCAATTGTTGCAACCATAGAACCACCCGTTGCTAACATCGGATCAACAACTAAAGCCATACGTTCATCAATGTCAGAAGTTAATTTTTGGAAATAAGGAACAGGTTCAAGCGTTTCCTCATTACGATAAAAACCAACAACGCTTATACGTGCACTAGGTATATGCTCAAGTACACCATCCATCATGCCTAAGCCGGCACGTAAAATAGGTACTACGGTAATTTTTTTACCTTTAATTCGTTCAACTTGTACTGGTCCACACCAGCCTTCAATGGTCACTTTTTCAGTGGGTAAGTCAGCAGTAGCTTCATAGGTTAATAAACTGCCAACTTCACTAGCAAGATCGCGAAAATCTTTAGTGCTAATATCATGTTCGCGCATTAAACCAATTTTATGGCGTACTAGAGGATGTTTTACTTCAACTATTTTCATGGGAGGGCCTCAGTGTTACTTTTTATCATCTATTAGTAGGTATAAATAACCACTGAGCGATAATGTTAACATAGATCATTGTAACTGAAAACCTATAATCGTGAGCAAAACATAGCAAACATAAAAATAACATATTGTTTGTTAATATATTGTTACTATGTGTAAATATTTTGTTTTATTTATGTTTTTTTATTAGAATAGTCGCCGCTTTAAATAGCAAAAGTCAAATATAAATAAAAAAAAGGAATTATAACAATGAATTGGTTTATCAGTTGTATGACAAAAAATTATGCAAACTTTAGTGGTCGAGCTCGTCGTAAAGAGTATTGGCTTTTCAACTTATTTGTAATCATATTTTTTTCGTATTAATGTTTTTAAGTTCGCTTAGCCAAGCTATGTCATCATTAATGCTTTTAGTTGGAGTAGTTGCAGTATTGGCATTTTTTATTCCAAGTTTAGCAGTGACGGTACGTCGTTTGCATGATACCGACAAATCAGGCTGGTGGTATTTAATTAGTTTCATCCCATTTGGTGGTATTGTACTGCTTGTTTTCATGTGTATAAATTCTACACCGGGTAGTAACGAGTATGGTGATAATCCGAAAGGATTATAATTGCTTGTTTACCTCATCAATTTTATTGATGAGGTTCTATTATTCCAACATTATTTTTATGCAATTAAATACTTTCTCCATCTAGATATTCAACAGACAAATCCACCACTTTTTGATCTATCCTTTCCCCATTAATTCTTTTTAATAATAGTTCTGCAGCTATTTTACCCATTTCAATTCTTGGAGTATGTATCGATGCTAATTTTGGATTCATATATTGACCTATTTGATGCCCATGAAAACCGACAATAGCGATTTGTTTAGGAATTTCAATGCCCATTCGTTGGCATTCAAGCAGTACGCCTAAAGCCAAATCATCGTTAGTACTAAAAATCCCATCAACGGCAGGAAACTCTTTTAAAATTTGGTGTAAAAAACGTGCGCCAAGTTCATAAGATGAAGCTTCTTTAGTCGCTAACGTACGCGGCGTTAAGCCTGCTTCTTGCATCGCTTTTTCATAGCCTTGTTGACGAATAATGCTACGTTGATCTTGCCTTGCGCTAAAATAAACAATATTGCGACGCCCTTTTTCGATCATACGATGAATCATATTTCGGGTTGCAGTAAAATTATCAAATCCGACGGCCATATCAATACACGGCGACACACTATCCATAATTTCAACCACAGGAACGCCCGAAATTTCGATCATTTTTAATGTAGCAGGATTATGGATTCTTTCAGTTAAGATTAATCCATCAATATTATAAGAAAGTAATGAACGAACCCGTTGCTCTTCTTTATCGGCATTGTATCCTGTATGAGTAATCATGGTCTGATATCCTTTGGCATCAGTTACCATCTCAATTCCTTTTAAAATATCCGCAAAAACTTGGTTGGTTAACGATGGAAACACAACCCCAATCGCATTACTTTTTGCATTTGATAACATATCAGGCGCTTTATTAGGGATATAACCAAGCTGCTCGATTGCCGCTGAAATTTGAGACTGTAGTGGTTTAGACACTAAATTAGGATCGCGTAAATATCGACTCACTGTCATTTTACTTATGCCAATTAAATTAGCAATTTCTTGCAAACCAGTTCGCCGTTTTTTACTATAACTCATCACTGTTTTTCCGGAAGTTGTGGCTGCCAATCAATCGGTGTTTTACCCTGTTTTATAATAAGATCGTTTGCCTTTGAGAAATGCTTACAACCCAAAAAGCCACGATGTGCAGATAATGGTGATGGATGCACAGACGTTAAAACATGATGTTTTTGCCGATCGATAAATTGCCCTTTTTTTTGAGCGGGTGAGCCCCACAATAAAAATACAACACCTTCAAGATATTTATCAATTGCCGCAATAACATGGTCAGTAAACGTTTCCCAACCTATTTTAGCGTGGGAATGAGCTTGCCCAGCTTGAACAGTTAATACCGTATTTAATAAAAGAACACCTTGATTTGCCCAAGAACCTAAATAACCATAAGAAGGAATTTTGAAACCCTCAATATCCGTCGAAAGCTCTTTATAGATATTAAGTAACGATGGTGGTGGTTTAACGCCAGGTAGTACTGAAAACGACAAACCGTGAGCTTGATTAGGTCCATGATATGGATCTTGTCCTAATATCACGACTTTAATGTCATTAAAAGGCGTAAAGCGGAATGCATTAAACACATCATGCTGTGGAGGATAAATCACTTTACCTTTAGCTCGTTCTGATGCGACAAATTGCAATATTTGTTGAAAATAAGGTTTATCTTTTTCCGATCCAATGACATCATGCCATGTTAATTGATTACTCATACAATACCTATATTATTATTTCATATGGCTCAACAACATTATCAGCCGATAACATTAATTATACCTAAAAATAATAATAAACCTAACAGTAATCAAGTACGTTTAATCTAAATAAACACGCTTAAAAATTCAATTAAACATAAATTAGGCATAACTTGCTCGTTCAGCATCAATATTTAACGATCATTTTTGTAATAATCCAAGTTTATGAATTAAGATCTGAAATTTGGATTGATTAATAATCTAATTAATTTTATTAATGAGTAACACACTCATCATCAAAGTAATCATCCCAAAGGGATTAATGATATTTATGGTTATTGGCAATGCGTATACTTAGATGAATAATATAAAATATGCATAAGATCATATTTGTATTGATAATCGTATTGCTATTGATAAAAAGTTATTAAATGATAATAGGCTAGGTGTGGCATTAAAATTTACTTTTACCTTAAGTGAACCGCTTAAAATTGATGTAAAAAATACCGTTTTTAAGGCAACTTGATTTACCTAACTTATTAATCGTCGTTTTATTACTTGTAAAGTATTTTAATACAATTGAATAATAATATCTTACATATCAATCAGTTGATTAGTTTAAAAAAAATATTAATCAATTTTTATCAAAGGTATTACTTATCGAATTAATAGCTTTTTTTGACTTTAATCAAAACTTGAAAGTGCTATATTAACCTTAATTATTTTAGGGCAATAAGGCCCCGTTAGGAGGATTTAAAAATGATTACAGGTATCCAAATTACTAAAGCAGACAATGCAGCACTTCTTAACTCTTTCTGGTTATTGGACGACTCTACAAAAGAAGCTCGTTGTGTCGCTGCAAAATCAGTTTATAAAGAAGATCAAGTTATCCCAACTGCAGAACTTGGTCAATTCGAATATCGTGAAGTTCCATTAGATGTTGCTCCAACTATCAAAGTTGAAGGTGGTCAACACTTAAATGTGAATGTTCTTCGTCGTGAAACTTTAGAAGATGCTGTTCAACA
>CALYPO010000082.1 GCA_945276085.1 uncultured Gilliamella sp. | reverse complement strand
TGATGCGAGACTTTATGGAAACTATGCGGGCTAGTGGTATACAATCTAAAGGCCCTTCTGCATTTTCAAACAAGGATAGAGAAAAATTTGCCAATCAACTTGATAAATTAGTTCGTGAATTATCAAAAGAAGGGTAATCATTTTTTATAGTGAATAATTCTTAAATTTTCAGAAACAGCTCTCTACTTTTGAATGGTTTTGAACCAACATAAGGCTTTAATGCCATTCGAGTAAACCGTTTAGCCGCTTTTAATGTATCCTCATCACAAAATTGACGATAACCTAATGCCAATACTTCTTTACCCGTAAAGCTGGTACTATTTTCAAGTAAACTACTGATAAAGCCCTTTTCTGACTGATATTGATAATACATCGATTCGATAATTTCATCCCCCGTTGCACTACAATGAAAAAAATCAATGTGATAGCCTAAACTTTCTAATAATGCTAATTCAAATGAACGTAACACATTTTCAGCCGGAACTAGCTGCGCTAATTGTTGCAAGCTTTTAAGATAGTGTTCAAAAAGTGTAGGTACGCCAACTTCGGGGACTAAAACTCGATGCAATAACTCATTCAAATAAAAAGCACTATATAACGATACAGAAAAAAGCGGCAACGTTAGCGCTATACCTTCAACTTGTCGTAAAGTTTTTATTTCACCCATACCAGAATATTGAACAATAATGGGGGTAAAAGGTTGTAAAATGCCCTTCAATGAAGATTTTTTACGTCTAGCCCCTTTGGCTAACACCGTTATTTTCCCTGCATTTTCAACAAATAAATCGACTAATAGACTTGTTTCACTATAAGTACGAGTATGTAAGACAAATGCCCTTTGCCAATTTTCCATTTAAAATGCCTTTTATCATATAACTATAATTTTGATTAAAAAGAGTGCTTGATTAAAAAATGAATAATTTTTTTAAATTTTCAACTGAAATTAAACTAAATTTCCGATATAATCAATAGCTAACTAATGAGATGATTATAGGATAACTAATAGAAAACCATGGAACTTTTTTCAACAATATTACTTATAGTGCTAATTGTATCACTTTCAGGTGTGGTAATAAAATTACTACCATTCCAAATTCCGTTACCACTTATGCAAATACTACTGGGTTGTGTTTTAGCAGCTTTTGGTATTTATGTAAAATTTGACCCTGAACTATTTCTGGTATTGTTTATACCTCCATTGCTTTTTGCAGATGGACGAAAAACATCAGTCAAAGACTTTGTACATAATGCCAGAGAAATTGTTGGATTAGCACTCGTTCTTGTCGTTATTTCTATAATTGCATTAGGTTACCTTCTAAATTGGATGTTACCAAAAGTTGAATTAGCTGCCGCACTCGCGTTAGCTGCAGTACTATCACCTACCGATGCCGTTGCACTAGGTGGAATAGTCGGTAAAGGGCGTATAGAAAAAGAAAAAATGGAGATTATTGAAGGCGAAGCTTTAATGAATGATGCATCTGGTCTGGTATCATTGAAATTTGCTATTGCAATTGCAACGGGCTTGCTTGAATTTAATTTATTACAAATTAGTCTTTCTTTCTTTGTTGTCGCTCTTGGTGGCTTAGCTGTTGGTGTTTTATTTACTTGGTTATATGCACGTATTTTACGTTTAATTAATAAATTAACCCACAATGATCCCGCCATCCAAATTGTTTTACTATTCTTACTTCCTTTTGCTGCCTATATCCTTGCTGAAGAATGTCACTGTTCAGGGATTTTAGCCGCTGTGAGTGCTGGTATGACCGTTAACCATTCTGGTATGATGCGCAACGCCCCTTTGACCGCTCGTTTACAATCAGATAGTACATGGTCGATGTTAACATTCGTATTCAATGGATTTGTCTTTATTTTATTAGGTATTCAATTACCAAGTATTTTAAATAATACTTTTGCTGAAAACCAAACAGACTCCTCTATTGAAGTATGGCAATTATGCTTTATTGTCGTGTTTGTATTTATCGTATTAATGGGAACACGATTTGCTTGGTTATGGGCTATGAAACATATGCCTACTTTACCATTTGGAACAAAACGTCCACTTGCATTCCGTTCTTATACTACACGCGATCTTTGGATTTCCACTTTTGCTGGTGTTCGCGGAGCTATTACCCTAGCGGGTGTATTATCTATTCCAATGACAATTGGTGGTCGTTATCAACTTGTTTTTATCGCAGCTGGCATTATTTTAATTTCATTAATTACCGCGGTTATCGTCTTACCTATTTTATTACGAGGTAGTGTTATCTTGGATAACTCTCAACAAGATAATGAAATTTTGACAGTTAAGGGGCAAATGGCGGAAGAAGCTATTGTAAGTCTTGAAAAAATGCAAAACAATTTACTTCAAGAAACGTCTGAAGCGGGCTTAGATCAAGAAATAATACATGAAGTTGGTTCACGTGTTATCGGTTCTTTAAGACGTCGAACAGGATTAAAAGATTTAGAACAAAAAGCAATGGAAGCTGAAAATCTTGAAAGACGTATGCGTCTTGTGGCAATTGGTGCAGAACGCACAGCTTTACTACAAATGAAAGTTCGTAATGAAGTGAGTGAAGAAACATTTGAACATTTAAATACTGACCTCGATATTTATGAAAAAATGATATCTGGAGATTCATAAATGATAGCAAACAAACATCAGTTTTTAGGCCATATTCATTCACAGTTTGTTGACAAAGCCCCTCATGTTTTGGGGCTAACTTTACGTTGTATTCCGTTTAATTTGAAAAAACAGGCAATTGAACAACTATTACAACTACAATTTAAACATTCTTTAGAAGATGGTGATCTCGATTTTTTAGAAAATCGTTGGTTAAAAATTGAAGTTACCGATCTTCAACTTACTTGGTTTGTTAGCTTAATTGATAATAAACTCGTAGTGAGTCGAGAGGAAATTGCTGATGTAAGTTTTATTGGTAATGCAAACGATCTGATTATGATAGCAACTCGGCGCCAAGATCCAGACACCCTATTCTTCCAACGGCGACTAATCGTTGAAGGTGATACAGAATTAGGACTGTATGTAAAAAATCTAATGGATTCCATTGAACTTGATTCAATGCCTAAACTTTTAAGGCTGACCCTTGAAAAAATGGCCAACATTATAGAATCTGCGCCGAAAAATACATTTTAAACTGATAACAGCTATGGGGGATTATATTTCCCCCTTTTTTATTGATTATATCATCCCCCTATCTTACTTTTTCTTACCTATACTATTAAAAAAACAGGTATGAATTCTCTAGAAAAGATTGTTTAAATAGCCTATTTATCTGTTACTTAAAAAAATATTAACATCACATTGTGATTAAAATCACAATGTGGCAAAAACTTGATTTTCCTATCTGGTTCATTGTGGCTTAATGAATATTCCTTATCTTTATGGTGCGTATAGAAAATGGAGAAAAATTATGCTCAAAAGAAAGACTAAATTCTTCATGTTTGTTTTTTTGACAATACCTTTTTTTGGGCATTGTTTAGGTTTTCATAACAAAAAAGAGTCGGATTATGTGATTGAACATTTCAAATTTAATAATGGAAAAACTGAAAGTATAAAAATACATTACACTACTCTTGGCAATCCTGACAACAAACCAATTTTAATATTGCATGGTACAACTGGAAGTGGTAGCGCAATGTTAAATAATAGCTTTGGTCATGCA
Organism: uncultured Gilliamella sp.; assembly: GCA_945276085.1. Classification (GTDB taxonomy): domain Bacteria; phylum Pseudomonadota; class Gammaproteobacteria; order Enterobacterales; family Orbaceae; genus Gilliamella. The sequence goes on along the minus strand of CALYPO010000082.1, from coordinate 1,895 downwards.
TTGTTTGATAAAGGAATGCCATTAGATGCCGAAAAATATTTTATTATCCTCCCCGACGCAATAGGCACGGGTAAATCGTCTAAACCTTCTGACGGTTTAAAAGGCGATTTTCCTCATTATGATTATACCGATATGGTTAATGCTCAATATCAACTATTAAAAAATAAGCTAAATATTGAGCATATAGCATTAATCATCGGTAACTCAATGGGAGGAATGAATACATGGAAATGGGTAACGATGTATCCTGATTATATGACAGCCGCTATTCCTATGGCTGCTACCCCTGCGCCAATGTCCAGCCGTAACTGGATTATGCGGAAAATGGTTATCAATGCTATCAAAGATGATCCGGACTGGAACAATGGTTTTTATACTAAACAACCCGAACAGTTTCAATTAGTCTATAATTATTACAATATCGCAACTAATGGCGGTGACATTGCATGGCAAAAACAAGCATATAATACGGAAGAAACAGAAAAAATATTAAAAGATAAATTAAACGAACGTGTTACGATGGATACTAACGATTTTTTATATCAATGGGATGCGGCAAGAAATTATGATCCAACCAAAGATTTAAATAAAATCAAAGCACGAATTTTAGCTATCAACTCTGAGGATGATGAAAGAAATCCAGCTTCGACCGATTTAATGGAAAAAGCCATACAGAAGATTCCCAATGCAAAGTACTACTTGATTCCAGCTTCTGAAAAAACTACCGGACATGGCACAACAATGATAGCGGACTTATGGAAAGCCCAATTGATTCTTTTTCTAGAAGAGAATAATTTAAATTAATAGTTGATATTATTTACTCATGAAGTGAATAAATACGCTTAACTATTCACTTCTTTCTTATTAAAAAACTCACAATTAACTAACCTAATATTATAAATAATATAACCATTTTTTAAACTTGTAATCTTTCTAATTTTTATCCGTGGATATTAAACGAATAAAGCCATTTGTTTCAACAAAAATTACTTACTTATATGGCAAAATAAATACGTTTAAATAATTTAAATTAAGTAAAATATTGTATAATTTAGGTAAGTGACAGATCAAAAATCATCAAGAGTAAAACGATAAAATGAAAAATAACGCCAAACAACCTACTTTTTACTTTCACGATTATGAAACATTTGGTATTAATCCAGCTCTTGATAGACCCGCTCAATTTGCGGGTGTTCGAACTGATGTTGAGCTTAATATTATTGAAGAGCCTTTAGTTATATATTGTAAGCTAGCACCAGACTATCTACCTAATCCTGAAGCGGTTCTCATTACGGGTATTACTCCACAACAAGCAAATCAAAAAGGAGTGAATGAAGCTCAATTTACCAAATTAATTCATCAAGCATTTAGTGAACCCAATACTTGCATTTTAGGTTATAATAACATTCGTTTCGATGATGAAGTGACCCGCAATATCCTTTACCGTAATTTTTACGACCCATACGCCTACTGTTGGCAAAATGGTAATTCAAGATGGGATCTTCTTGATGTAGTAAGAGCGTGTTATGCCTTGCGACCTGAAGGTATTCATTGGCCAACTAACGATTCGGGTTATCCCAGTTTTCGGTTAGAACATTTAACCAAAGCAAATAATATTACGCATGAACATGCTCATGACGCAATGTCAGATGTGTATGCCACTATCGCCATTGCAAAATTAATTAAAGAAAAACAACCTAAATTATTTAACTATTTTTTTACATTGCGCAATAAAAATAAAGTTGCTGAACTTATTGATATAATCAATATGACCCCTTTGGTACATGTTTCGGGTATGCTGGGTAGTTATCGAGGAAATATGTCATTAGTATGCCCTATCGCTTGGCATCCACAACAAAATAATGCCGTCATTGTTTGTGATCTCACTGGCGATA
>CALYPO010000081.1 GCA_945276085.1 uncultured Gilliamella sp. | reverse complement strand
CCAATACAAAACGAACTAAATATCCGTCCAAGTAAATCATCCGAAGTAAATTGACCCGTTATTTCACTTAAAGCTTCTTGTGCTAACCTTAATTCTTCAGCTAATAGTTCACCTGCATGAAATGTCGTGAGTTGGTACTTACCGTTATTTAAATGTTCAGCGGCTTTTTCTAGTGCCTGTAAATGGCGACGACGGGCTAAAAATCCACTTTCTGTGCTACTGGTATAGCCCATGGCTTGTTTAAGATGTTCACGTAATAGCTCAATGCCTTCGCCTGTCCGTGCAGAAAGTTGAATCAGTGAGTAGCCATTTACTTCACTAAGACCAAGTTGTTCACCTGTTAGATCAGCTTTATTACGAATAACTGTCATCGGTATATTTTTAGGTAAACGTTCAATAAACTCAGGCCATAATTTTTCTGGGTTGGTTTCGGTTGTTGTAGTACTATCAACCATAAATAGTACGCGATCAGCTTGGTTTATTTCTTGCCAAGCCCGTTCAATACCAATACGTTCGACTTCGTCACTGGCCTCACGTAGCCCTGCTGTGTCAATAATATGCAATGGCATGCCATCAATATGAATATGTTCACGTAACACATCACGGGTAGTGCCGGCGATATCAGTAACAATAGCCGCATCGCGCCCTGCTAATGCATTAAGTAAGCTCGATTTACCAGCATTGGGGCGCCCTGCTATGACAACTTTCATACCATCACGTAATAACGAACCTTGCTTCGCCTCTTGTCTGACTTCATTTAAGCGAATAATCACTTCATCAAGCTGAGCTTCAATTTTGCCATCAGATAAAAAGTCTATTTCTTCTTCGGGAAAATCGATGGCAGCTTCAGTAAAAATCCTTAAATGAATTAACGATTCAACCAATGCATTAACTTTTTGTGAAAATACCCCTTGTAATGATGAAATTGCCGATTTTGCAGCTTGCTCAGAACTGGCATCAATCAAATCGGCTATCGCTTCCGCTTGTGCCAGATCCAATTTATCATTCATAAAAGCACGTTCGGAAAATTCCCCTGGTCTTGCTATACGCACATCAGCAATTTCTAAAATACGTTTCAACAGTAGATCTAAAATAACGGGTCCACCGTGGCCTTGAAGTTCAAGTACATCTTCACCAGTAAATGAATGTGGATTGGGGAAGAATAAAGCAATGCCTTCATCTAACGTTGTCCCGTCAGAAGCTAAAAAAGGTAAATAATGCGCATATCGTGGCTTAGGTAAAATGCCTAAAACTGCTTTAGCAACCTCTTGAGCTTTAGGGCCAGAGATACGCAATATACCAACCCCACCACGACCAGGCGGTGTTGCTTGTGCAACAATTGTATCTGATTTCATATTTTTCTTTTTTCTAAAAAATTAAAAAGCAATGTGTTCATCATACCATGTACACATTGCAAATACAGTATTTGTCGAGTGTTTACCGTTAGCAAACTAGCAAAATCATTGTTCGGTCATCAACAAATTATTGATAAATTAATTAGTTTGGGAGTATGCAGCATGACCATTTTTTTATGGTTGTGACTGTCTTGGATCGTTGGGATGATCGAAGAGCCATGAATTAAGTAATGCCAGTGGTTCTCGGATCAATGCTAAATATCTATCAACGTTGTCATAACTTAAATGACTTGATAAACCAGATACATCTTCGATACCAAATCGTTTAGCTAACATTATAGAGCGTAATAGATGAAAATCGTTAGTCGCAATTACGGTTTTACTTGGTGGTAAAATATTAAGTACATTATGTATTTGTTCCACTGTACGTAGTGATTTATCTTCAATATAGATTCTTGATAAATCAATGCCTTTATTGAGCAAATAACGAGCCATCACACTGGCTTCTGTAGCTGACTCATCTTGACCTTTACCACCACAAACGATGACTTTAGTTTCGGTATTATCGTTTAAATAATTTACTGCCGAATCTAAGCGAACTTGTAAACTGGGTGATGCTTCTGCTGGGTTACCAACTACTTGAGCGCCTAAGACAATCAACACATCAGCGTGACTCTCAGGTTTTTTAAGTGCATAAAGATAAATAACAATATTACAAATAATGAAATATGTTAAAACAACCAATACACCATATTTAATAAATTTTAGCATTTAGATTCACACCCTTTTTTATAACAGTATTGAAAATGGTCATTAACCAATCCCATCGATTGCATAAAAGCGTAACAGATCGTCGAACCAACAAAACTAAAGCCTCTTTTTTTTAACGCTTTAGACATTTTATCTGATATATCAGTAGTAATAGGAACTTCGCTTATATCGTTGAAATGATTAATGATTGGTTTGCCACCCACAAATGACCAAATAAATTGTGAAAAATCTTCACCATTATTTTGCATTGCAAGATAAGCTTTAGCATTTTTTATAATACTATTAAGTTTTAATTTATTTCGAATTAATCCCTTATTTGTAAGTAATTTATCGATATCTTGCGCTGTTAATTGAATAATCTTTTTAGGATCAAAATTAAAAAAACAGCGACGATATTCATCACGTTTTTTTAGTACGGTAATCCAAGATAAGCCTGCTTGCTGACCTTCCAAACAAATTTTTTCAAATAATTTAAGACTATCGTATTGTGCAATACCCCACTCATTATCATGATAGTCAATATACAACGAATCATTTGAAACCCAACTACAACGTGTTATTTCATTATTTTTCATCAAGTTATTACCTAATAAATGAATTTTTTTAATATTCATTTAAAAAAAACATTATACATAATTTAGCTATAGTAAATTATAAATCAAATAGTCGGTTTTATAACATCCATTAAATTTTTTTATGATAAAAAAAAACACATTTTTTTGTGGCAAAATGAGCGCTTTATATTTAGTTTTAATCAAAAAAAGTATATTTTTTTATTATCTATCTTAATTTAACAATAATTATAAGGTCTTTTCATGAGTCAATCTGAAATCAATGCGCAGTGGCAACCCAATGCCCGGCCATTAAACAGTAAGGATTTAAAAACATTAGTTTTATCCTCTTTAGGGGGAACGTTAGAATTTTATGACTTTGTTATCTATGCGCTATATATTGATACCATTGTCAAACCACTCTTTTTACCCCACACTTTATCGCCATTGACGTTAGATCTTTTCGCATGGGGTATCTTCGCTGCTGGTTATTTGGTAAGGCCTGTTGGTGGCATTATTATGGCGCACTTTGGCGATAAAGTAGGACGTAAAAAAATGTTCACTTTAAGTGTCGCAATGATGGCATTACCGACATTTATCATTGGTGTTTTACCTACTTATGAAATGATAGGCATTTTTGCACCATTATTGCTATTAGTGATGCGTATGCTGCAAGGCGCAGCTATTGGTGGTGAAATGCCAGGTGCATGGGTGTTTATTGCCGAACATGTGCCAAAACAGCGCTATGGTTTAGGTGTCGGCACATTAACATCAGGCATTACGGGTGGAATTATGCTTGGCTTTATTGTCACTATCATTATCGATCTTTATTTTACCAAAGAAAATATTTTAGATTATGCTTGGCGAATTCCATTTATTATTGGCGGTATTTTTGGTGTGATCTCAGTTTATTTACGTCGATTTCTTTCAGAAACACCAATTTTTAAAGAATTAGCTGCACGGAAAGCTATTGAAAAAAATATCCCTGTTGTTACTGTATTAAAAAAACATAAAACAGCTTGTATCATTGTTGCACTGTTAACATGGTCATTATCAACTGCAATTATGGTTGGAATATTAATCACGCCAGGACGAATTGTTGGTGGAATGTACCACTTTGCCAATCTTGATTGGCGCATTGGTGGCTGTATTGCGGCTTTGACACTAACAATAGGCTGTGTTATTTCTGGTTGGCTTGATGATAAATTAGGAACAAGTAAAACAGTCGTAATAACCTGGGGCGGACTTGCGATTGCCAGTATCATTTTCTATAGTTCACTGACTGCTGATATGTCGTTAGCAAAACTGTACTGCCTTTGGGCGATATTTGGACTATTTATTGGTTCAATTGCCATGACGCCAATTATTGGTACCAGAACATTTCCACCAGCTATTCGTTATTCGGGTTTATCGTTTTCCTACAATTTGGCATATGCATTATTTAGTGCCATCACACCAACGTTGACCATTTATTTATTAAGTCCTGACCATTTATTAGGTGAATATAGTTATTTAGGTGCAGGCATTTATATTTCGTTTGTCGCACTAATTGCGGTTGCCGTAGGTTTTTACCCTTTGGCTCAAAAAGGCTGGCAAAACGAAGCAGATCAGTAATCATTTTAGTAAAAAAAAGCAGATCAAACCGATCTGCTTTTTCATTAAGTTGTCACTTTAAAATTTGAATAGTATTATCGCATTGTTACAAATTCTTCAGCCGCAGTTGGATGAATAGCAACAGTGTTATCAAAATCTTTTTTGGTTGCACCCATTTTAAGCGCCACAGCAAAACCTTGCAGCATTTCGTCCATACCATAACCCATACCATGAATTCCGACAATTTTTTCGTCTTTACCAACACACACTAACTTCATTCGGCATGGTTGGCGATGCGTTGTGACCGCAGTATACATTGCAGTAAAAGTTGAGGTATATACTTTTACATTTTGCTCACCAAATTGCGCAATGGCTTCAGGTTCAGTTAAACCAACCGTACCTATTGCTGGATGAGTAAATACAACTGTTGGAATATTAGTATAGTCTAAATGTTCATCCACTTTATTATTAAATAATCGTTCAGATAAGCGGCGTCCAGCTGCAACGGCAACAGGTGTTAGAGCGATAGCACCTGTATCATCGCCAACAGAATAAATACCTGGAACATTAGTATTTTGATATTTGTCGACCATAACAAAGCCATTATCATTAGTTTTTACCCCTGCTGCGGATAAGTTTAGATCGTTGGTTGCTGGTTCTCGACCAATTGCCCAAATCACACAATCAACAGTATAACTTTCGCCATTTTCTAACGTTAATGTTAATGAATTATCACTATTTTTAGTAACAGACTGAGGAATAGCAAACGTATGCAAAGTTTGGCCTTCTGTCTTAATAACCTCCATTAATGTCTCAACAATAAGTGGATCAAAAGAACGTAATGGTGTCGCTTTACGAATAAATTGATGAGTTTGTGCGCCTAATGAATGTAATACACTGGCAATTTCACAAGCTATATAACCCGCACCCACAACTGCAACACGCTTTGGTAATGCTTTCAATGCAAAAAAGCCATCAGAAGTAATACCATACTGCGCACCAGGAATGTTAGGTATAGTTGGTTTACCACCAACTGCAATTAAAATATGATCCGCGCTATAACATTCACCATTTACTTCAACCGTATGTGAATCAATAAATTTAGCATATCCTTGAATCACATCCACCTTATTTTTACGTAGCACGTTATCATAAGATTGATGAATACGATCAATATAAGCGCTTCGACTTGAGATTAATTTGTCCCAATTAAATTGATTTATCGTTGTATCAAATCCATAATCTGGACCATAATGTTTTATTGCTTCGGCAATTTGCGCACCATACCACATCACCTTTTTAGGTACACAACCAACATTAACGCAAGTACCACCTAATAATTTTGCTTCAATAATTGCGCATTTTTTTCCGTATGACGCCGCTCTGTTAACTGACGCAATACCGCCACTACCACCACCGATGGCAATATAATCATAATGTTTCGTCATTCAATATCCTTAATATTCGTTGTCTTAATTTAGCTATAGCTTTGCACAAACGAGATAATAAAAAAAGTATTAAATTTAAAATTTAATGATAGTTATTAACGATT
>CALYPO010000080.1 GCA_945276085.1 uncultured Gilliamella sp. | reverse complement strand
CGACAATGAATGGAATACCGAAAAAGTAATATTTGACTCCAAAACTTCTACGTTTTACGAGATACAGCCATTTCGGATAGACCAGTGTATTTTGCTGAAAGATATTTTCTTGCTTTAGCTTCTCCAAATAAGTCAGACGACCAGTTTTCAGCCATTCCATATCTTCCTCAGTGCGCCAACTCGCTTTCCACCAATGAATACTGAAATTATTTTTTGTTAGACAATTATCACTGAATTTTTCGCCGTAGCGGAACGGGTAAAAAGCCTCTTCAGGGTATACTATTATATCCGATAACTCAATTATATTGGGAATACGACGACTATCGAATGGGACAAAGTTATAATCCCTTTTGAGGATATACGTCATTATTTCAGGTAAAAGATGCCGCGGTCCCTTGAATATTTCATTATTTTCGTAATAATCAAGCATAGCTTTTAGAAATGGGTGCTGTTTAACAGCTCCTATGATGGCACCATTTACTTCTGTAGGTGATTGAAGACCAATAAACAAAGATGCAGATGTTAAAGGGTCGAAATTTTTTGATGCGGTTATATCTGTATCAAGATAGATACCGCCATGATCATACAGAACTTTTATTCGCACATAATCTGATACGTAGGCCCATAACTTGCGGTCATATACAGCTTTTAGCCATAGACATTTATCAAGTGCCGTCTTGAAATCAAACCACTTGGATTTTTCTTCACCGATTTTGATGATCTCATAATCGGGCATGGCAAGTTTCCACGTTTGAATACAGGCATGAACATCTGCTGGCATATCATTACCAAACCAGACGTAAAAAATACGTTTGGGTAATTGCGCTGTTTTTGTCATTATAGCACCTATTTACGACAGAAAAAATTGATTACGCGCTTTGTCAGTTTAGTTTCCTTACCTAAAATATGGTTAGCAAAAAGTAAAAGATGCTTCCTTTCAGAGTTGCTCAATCCGGCAAATGGCGATTCTATAAATTTGCGCGCCATATCTTCTTTTCCCCATTCGATATGTTGTCTGGCAATTTTTTGTAAAGTTGGTGAAATATCAAGCCGATACGGAAGTGTTGATGCTTTTGAAAATATTTTTCCCAATATCGTCATACGGTCGTTATTGTTGGCTTCCTGTTTTGCCGGATGAGCACAAACCGAATTCGGATTATCACGATTATAAAAATAATATTCATCCGGTACAAAAACCAATTTTTGTGCACTGTTTAAGGCTTCAAAATTGAAAAGAATATCCTCAGCAAAGCCGGTATAGTCGCGCTGTTCAAGGAATGTTATTTTCGAATTCATCAGAGAGGAGCGTCGATAGATTTTTCCATGAACTGCAGGAAAAAATATTTGGCATAAGAGTTTATTTTTTTCTTTGGGATCAGTATAAATAAATTGATGGTAATCGTCCCTATAAGAACATTTTTGTTTGTTAACTATTGAATGATTGGTAAAAGCAATATCAGTTTTTTCTCGTTCGCTTGCATTAACAAGTGCATCAATAAAATTTTCTGAAATCCAGTCATCCGAATCCACAAAACACAGATAGTCACCTGTGGCTAACCTAATGCCACTGTTTCTGGTTTTTGTGATCCCCTGATTTTTTTGATGAACAACCTTAATACGCGAATCATAACCAGCGAATCTATCGCATATCGCGCCGGATTGATCCTCGCTACCATCGTCGATTACAACAATTTCCAAATTGGTAAACGTCTGATTACAAAGTGAAGTCAGTGTTTTTTCAATGAATTTTCCAACGTTGAAAACGGGTACAATGACAGAAACTTTTATCATTTTTTCTATTAATTCCTCGGCAACTGTGCAAGCTCATCTTTTCCATCAAAGATGCTATCGTAATTAAACATGGATATTTAAACAAATTGGTTTACATGTCTGAAAAAATAAATTCTGATATATGATATTTAAGATATATTGATGTATTCACATTCCGGTTTTGAGACGTTTAAAAATATCAACATTGATTAGTAATTTAAATATTTCCTTACTGTTGCGCCCCATATTGCAATTCAAGTAGCAATTTCATTGCGGAATTAGTAATGGTATTTAATACCCAACTACCCTCCGATTGCTTAACAATAGACTATGATATATAAGATGAAGCGAATCGACAAGCTATAAAGGTTCTAGGGGATTTTTTATTGTCAAATATAAAATAGGAAACAGGCTGTTATAGATAGGGAACAAACTGTGACCGTAAATTGTTAAAAAACGAACTTAACAACTATGACTGGCAAAGAAACTATTAAAAATTTTCATAATTGTGACGTTCTGGACGTTTCTGTCATCTGTGCGACGATAGAGCGTCCGGATTTGGTTACGCGTTTTGTTAACTCGATTAGGAAAAATTATCAAAATATTCCGATTATTATTGGGGAACAAAGTAAAAACCCAACAAAGTTGGCGCCATTTTACAAAAAAAATAACGTTCAATGTCTTCGGTTGCCCTTTGATTGCGGTGTCGCTTATGCGCGCAATGAATGCGTGAAAGCGGTAAAAACCAAATTTATACTTTTGTGTGATGACGATTTTATATTTACTGACGAAACTGATATCAATATTCCGCTTGAAGCAATGAATAAATTTCCCGAAATCGGAATTGTCACGGGCGCTGTGATAGATCATCATGAGGTTGATGGTCATGTTTACTTCCAGAAGCGTTACTATGAAAAATTTATGTATCTTGATAAGGAAAGAAAGACGCTTTGTTCTGTTCCCATTTCTTATATAAAGCCGCAATTATATGAAACGCCAAATCACACGTTTTATCAATGTGATATAGGTTTGAATTTTGCTGTCATGCGTAAAGATATTTTTAAAGACGGTAATAAATGGGATAATAGCTTCAAATGTAATGGTGAACACGAAGATTTCTATTTGAGTTTGAAATACAACAGCAATTGGAAAGTTGCATATGCACCGGAATTCTATTGTGACCATGAGCATTTGAGCAATTCCATTTACATGAAACTAAGAGACCGACAGGACGGATGGCTTGAATTCGGGGATAAATGGGGAATAGAACAACATCTGGAATTTGGATATGGCTTGCGTGATATGAGTTCTTATTTGTCAGATAAAAGGCATAGGGAACGTTTAACGTCGCAGGAAAATCTTCCAATTTATATAGAAGGATATATGCGTATTTTCCCTAATGGGGAATGTGTTGCTAGTGAGGCGGAATATATTATTCCTAGTGAAAAAGGTGTCTCTGTCTCAAAAAAACTAGATGAGCTTGTTTCTCCGATAGGAGTTCCTTACAAAGTCCTCAAGAAAGGATACTATAAGTATAAGAGCGCAAGATCTACAATTACATGGAAGATTTTTAGACCGTTAATGCGGCTTGAGGGAACTATACGCAAGCTTTTAAGGAAGTTACGTTCAGATGACTGATTTAGAAAAGAAAACCACTATTATTATATGTACATGTAATCGTGCACGAAGTTTGAAACGTACATTGGATTCCTTTTTTTCTATTTATAGGCAATCACCTGTCGAGGTTCTCGTCGTTGATAATAATTCGATGGATGATACAAAATTAATTTGCCTGAGCTATAAAACTCAGGGCGTGAAATATTTATTCCAGCCCGTGGTAGGATTATCTCATGCCCGCAATTCAGGTTTGGAACACATGGATCGGGACATTGCTATCTTTGTTGATGATGATGTGACGTTCAGACGTGGTTGGCTTGAAAATCTTCTTCTTCCATTTGAACGGAACAATGTTGGAGTCGTCGGCGGAGAACTGTTGCCTGTTTGGGAGGAACCACGTCCCGATTGGTTGAGCGATCGGTGGCTCGGCAATTATTCAGTATGTTTAAACTGGTCTAATCAGACGAAAGAGATAGAAGGGGATGAGTGGCTTTGTGAGGGTAATATAGCATTTTGGAAGAGTGCTTTGGACCAAGCTGGTCGTTTTCCGGTAAATTTGGGCAGAATTGGGCCCATCCTTCTTTCGGGTGAAGGAGCTGTTATTGATGTAATCCGGTATAACGGAATGAAAGCGGTTTTTTCTCCCCATTCTATTGTTGATCATTATATTTCAAAAAAGCGGTTGTCGCCTAAATGGTTGGCAAAACGTATTTTTTGGCAGGGTATAACCCAAGGAGTGGTTGAAGAATATCTAAGACAAAAAATAGATTTAAAAGGTATGAATAATGAATGGTGTGATCTGAGGTTGCCTACTGATATGCAAACATGGGCTTCTATATTCAATTCGCTGCCGGACTCCAATTTTGAGCGACGGCTGAACGAATTGTATGATCTAGGGTACGCATTGCAACGCACTGGCTTTATAGCTAACTAGAATTGATAAAATTAATTTAAAAAATGATCAGCCTTGTATGGTTATGAAAAATAGTAAAACATTATTATATATTTTGTAAAACATAGATTTTCCGGAGATATTTAGAATCATTTAATATTTATAAAAATGGATACGGAAAGGCGAATGAGCATATTATTTTATAAAATGTTTCTTATTTAAAAATTTTCATCAACTTTATTGGATAATAAAATAATGTTACATAAAGAACTAGTTTAAGGTAGATATATAGCAATTATGGATGTCATAGGGGCAATTAAAATAACAATTTATTCTGATTTTCTCTGATGAGAGGAGCATATTGTTTATTAACATCCAGTTTGCATTTATAGTTGTAAAAATTTATAAACCGATTGTTAATGAATTTACACATTTCTTATCTTTTGACGCTTTGGAAGCAAGGACCTTTTATGGGATTACGTCGCTATCTAAAAATTAATCAGCTACTTTCGAAATTAGAGATACTTGATAAAACGATCGATGAAAGCATTTCCAGTGAAATAAAATTACAAACAAATTTAGTCTGTGAAAAAATTGATAATTTACTGTCTGGTGAATTTGAAAGGGACAGTGAAATTAAGGAACTCATTAGAAAAATTAGTTCATTAACGACAAAAAATAATGATATTCTTTATAAGAAAACTGGTGATATTGCCACTAAGGCAAGTGATCTTGTTATTAATACGGGTAGTCTTATTGCTAAGACAGATGATATTATTTTTAAAATTGCTGATTCATCTACCGAAATAGAAAATTCGCATAGAAAAATAAAAAATATTGAAGAAAAAATTGAACAATTTTTAAATAACAAGCTAGAAAAGGAATTAAACGGAAAACTTGAAAAAATATATAATAAAATTGCTGATCTTGATAATGATGTAAACAAGAAAGATTATATTATAACTGATGACAGGTTGAATATCATAAAGAACCTTATGGCAGATGAACGTGCTCAGCATATTGTACTAAATATGGAATTCGAAGGTGCGGATTTATCTCTTCGAATTGACGATTCTGATATTCGTGTGTTCAAGCAGATATTTGTGGATAACGAATATGACAGTTTAAATCTTCCCGAGACTGCAAAAACGATTATCGATTTGGGGGCCAATATTGGCCTGTCCGCACTTTTTTTCATAAAGAAATTTCAGGATGCCAGTATCGTTGCAGTTGAGCCAGATGCTGTCAATTTCTCAATTATGGAAAAAAATCTCAAAAAATTTTCTAAATCTATTTCGTTCTTGCAAGCGGCAATCTGGCCCACAGATGGCGAAGTTTCATTGGTTGAAGAGGATGACAATCATGCTTCCCTTGGAGCGTGGGGGTATCGCACCGAGGCTTCAAATGGGAATTCGGCACTTTCTGTGAAAGCGCTAAGTATTCCTACGATCATGAAACAATATGATATGGAATTTGTCGATATTTTGAAGGTTGATATCGAAGGTGCTGAATACGAACTATTCGAGAAAAATTATGAAGACTGGATTGATAAAGTTGGTCTGATCATCATCGAAACGCATGATCGTTTTAAACCAAATTCGGAAGCTATGGTGCGCAGAGCATTAAATGGTCGTTTTAATGAACTTCCGATGAAAGGCGAAAACCTATTTTTTAAGAAAAAGTAAAAATAGAACGATAGCACCATTCAATATTATAATATAAGAAAAAATTATCGCTAGTCAAGTTAATAATTCATTTATAAAAATATGATCGTTAATTTAACGACATTATTTATAATAATATATATGTAAATAATAATCTATTTTTTAATATATTATATAATTTCTATATTAAACGTCAGAAAAAATAATTAATAAATCGATTTTTATTCTTTAAATATATAATTTATTTAAAACGATTTGAATGAACTGTAAGATATAGCGACTATTTTTTGACTAGGGATATAAAGAGTTCTTTATATCTTTATTGCGCTCTTAGGTGACATCTGTTACATCACTGGAAGCTGAAAATCTTCAAGGAGTGCACGATGGCTGCTAAAGAATATATTATCAAGGATATTA
>CALYPO010000079.1 GCA_945276085.1 uncultured Gilliamella sp. | reverse complement strand
AAACCAAAAATAACCCCGAGGGATTGCTTTATTTTATAGCAATCCCTTATTTTTTTAAATAAAAATATAATTACATGGTATTAAATTAATTTTATTTTATACCTTTGATAGATAATAACTATTTTAAATTCATTACTATGAAATATTTTTTCTTCTTTCTATTCTGTTTGTTAATAGGAATAATCTCTTTAACTGCCCAGAGTCTTCACTTTGGTTATGATATTTCCGGAAATCAAGAGTTAAGAATATTACAATATGATGGTGATCATAAGCCCATTCCCAAACGGCTGGATCCTGAGGATGTCATGCCCATTCTTGAAGAACCTATAATGTATACTGCCACAAATGGATTAGAGATATATCCTAATCCGGTGGAAACTGAATTAATCATCAAGTGGGATACTCAAATAGCTAACTTACTAGTTAAGATAGAATTGTCTGCTTATAATGCTAAACTGATAGAAGAAGTTAAATTTAGGGCTTCGGATCAAAAAGCAGTTCTTTCAATGAATCAAAGGCCTTCAGGAGTATATTATATTAAAATATATTGTTCAGATGGAAGAATAATTAATCACTCCATTATTAAAAAATAAGCCACAACCCTCAAACTAATTACATAAAAATGAAATTTATATATACCCTAGGTATGTCAGTCTTTCTCTCTATGACACTACCGATTACAGCCCAATCGCTTTTATCTGAAGATAATGATTTAGATAAAAACGTAAATGGAATTAAAAATAAAATGGATAAGGAAGATCTCGAGAACCCTAATAAACCTTTGCTTCGTGTAATAGGTGATTTCATCGAAGAAGATCGCAACGAATTGTACCCTCCGGAAAACGGACCATTAGCCCACTTTGCGGATTCTAAAGGAGAATTAAATGTTTCCACTTTCGGGTCAACTAATTATAAAGTTCCCATAGCTTTACCGCCCGGAATAAAAAATGTTGCTCCCCAAATAGCTTTAACTTACAACAGCTCTTCAGATAATGGAGTAGCCGGGTATGGGTGGAATATAGCCGGAATTTCTTCTATTTCATTAGTTTCTACCCGAATAGATATTGATGGATTTGTGGATGGAGTTAATTTTAATGAAAATGATAAGTATTCCTTAGATGGACAACGTTTAGTTATTAGAGAAGGAGACTACGGAAAAGAAAATACAGTATATCAAACTGAAATTTATTCGAATCTTTATATTGTGTCTGTGGGTATGGTATCAATGCCGGGAATAGATGGGAAAAGGCCAAAATATTTTAAAGTACTTTTTCCGGATGGGACCATGGCTTTATACGGTTCATCAGACGATTCCCGAGGTGTAACCGAATGGCTTATAAAAAAATGGGTTGATTTACAAGGTAATTATATCGAATACTTTTATGACAAGAATCAAAATACAACCTATATTAATAAAATAGTATGGGGAAAAAATGAAAAGAAAGATACCGGATACAGTAACACTATTCAATTTTATTATAAAAAAAGAGAGCGTCCGGAGTTTGCTTATGTACATGGAATAAAAATGGTCAATAACCGTATATTGGATAAAATAGAGGTAACTGCAGGTAATCAATTATTTAGAAAATATCAAATTAATCATAAGGCAATCACAGGCAATTACCAACGAGTGGTTTCAGTACAAGAATTTAATGGAAATGGAGAACCGTCCAATCCAATTAATTTTTCTTATAATACAACCAATAATACATTTGATTCATATATAAAAGATAAATCCGATGCTTTATGGGATTTAAAGTATATAAAAATGATCGGAGATTTCAGTGGAAACGGCCAAGTAGATGTAATAGCCGGAGGAAAGTTGTATAAAGATTTATTTCAAAATCTTGGAAAAGAAAGCGGTAGTGTAATTCAGATAAATACAGAAAAGCTTTTAAATTATCCAATTTCAACCTTAACTCGGGGTAAAATGAATAATTTTCAATCTATAGTAACTTATAAGAATAACGATTTGAGTTATTTGGCACCTTCAGATTTCAAAAATCATACAGATAATGAATTAATTTTGACTGTATCTAACTTTAATAAGGAACAAAATAAATTTGAACAAAACTACATTAGAAAAATTAAGTATCCGCACGGAGGTTTCCATGCAGATGAATGTGCCGGTGATCCGAGTAAAAAATTTACTTATACCAATAAAGTATATTATGATTTCATCGAAGGCGATTTTAATGGAGACGGAATATCTGAGATCATAGTTTTGGGGAGTGCTGATAAAAGTATAAAAAGATTACGTGATATAGACGGTACAGATTACCGGAAAAATGGAGACTATCTACATTCAAGAAGGCCGAACCTCCATTGTATAACCAGCCCAAGTAAAGAATATATTTTACCGTATTATGTTGATATGAATCCCTTATTGCCTGATAAGGAAAGTTATCGAGTTTTAAATAAAGCTGATTTTTTAATGTATACAAACAATTATGTGATTGATTTTGATGGAGACGGAAAATCAGATATTATCAGTTTTAATAAAAAAGCCGGTTATGGAAAAGTTGGCGATTTTAGTATTTCGACACTAACCAAAGACAAAGAGTTGAAAGTTATAGTAAGTGGTAATATACCGGAATATGATGGTATAAAACCCGTTCTTTTTGGCGATTTCAACGGAGACGGAAAAACAGACCTTTTGATTCCTGAAAAGGAAGGATCTTCTAACTGGTATTTATATTTATCCAAAGGAAACGATTTTGAAAAAGTCTTTTATCAAAATTTAGCAGAATATCTTCCCTTATGGAAAGGTAAAAGTCACACCAAAAGAAGAAGATATAAAACCTATAGGGTAGCAGATCTCAATAAAGACGGTAAATCGGATTTTATAATTTCAATATATGAATCATATGGAAACGGATGGGACGGATCGAGAAACGGAAAAGCAAGTTTGCAATACTATGAGAATTTGGGAGGAGAACAAAAACCGATGTTTGCCTCACCCATTGATACCGGCATATGGTCTAAATACGGATATAGTGATCCAATTACCTTGCTTCTTGCGGATTATAGTAATAATCAAAAAACAGGGAATTTAGTTTTTGTACAAGGAAATGAAATTTGGAAAGGCGCTTTTAATAAAGATTTGAGAAAAGATATATTATTGACAGGCATTTCAGAATCTGATGGAAATATTGTTACTAAAATTGAATATGCTCCTTTGGAACCTAATTCAAAAAATAACGGATTAGGAAATATAGAAGGAGTTTATCATTCTTCTTTAACAGAAAAATATCCCTTTAAAGAAATTTCACAAGCATCTAATTTGGATGTTGTCAAAAAACTCTCTATAACAGCCGGAGGAAAAAAACGGGAAAAAGAGTACAAATATTTCGGGTTAGTATCTCATGCTCAAGGATTGGGATTACTAGGTTTTAAAAAAGTTGCAGAATCAAGTTGGAAATCTCAAAATATTTCTTCAATTAACTGGAATGTTACTCAATATTCACCTCAATATCGTGGTCTCCCGCTATCCAACTGGATAACTCGAGGAAATAATCTTAATTTGATTATGAATGAGCGGAAAGAAGACTATTTAATAAGTAAAAAAGATTTTAAATATTCAATCATGAGATCAAGTGATAAAAAGTGGACAAAATTACTTGATAAACAATATGAAAAAGATTACTTAACAGGTATTGAAACTAAAACAAAATATAGTTATGATGGATTTTATAATATAAAACAAAAAACCATCGATAATGGAGTAGAAATAAAAACTATAAATTATACGTACGATGATTTTCCGTATGCCTATGATACCAGATATTATGTAGGAAGATTAATTCAAACCAATAGCCAAATATCAGCATATGGAGATGAATATACTTCGGAAGAGAAATATTCCTACTCAGGTAACTTAGTTTCCAAGGTAATGAAAAAAGGGCACCGTACCGATTATATAACCGAGGATATGAAGTATGATGTTTTTGGCAATTTGATAGAAAAAACAGTATCTGCTCCGGGAGTTTCTCCTCGAACAACTAAAGAAGAATATGATCCTACCGGAAGATTTGTTGTTAAAAAAACAGATATAAATAATCTAACCGAATATTTCACTTATAATAATTTGGGGCAGGTATTGAGTCATACCAGTCCACAGGGTGTACTTACAGAATCACGATATGATAATTGGGGGAAAGTTGAAGATGTAAGAATAATAGGTTCTACAATTGATCCACTATTTAATATTACCCTATATGAAAGAACAGAAGGGGGAGGGATAAAAATAACCACTTTCAATGAAGATACCCATGAATATTCCCGGATACATAAAGATATATTTGGAAATGAAATAAAATCCACGATCAAAGGAGATCAACCTGAAATGTATATATCCAAACAAACCGTATATGATGAATTAGGAAGAAAAATAAAAGAAAGTGAACCATACATTGAAGGGCAAGAACCCTTAAGATGGAATACGATAGAATACGACGAATTCAGCCGACCTGTAAAACAAAAACTTTTTACAGGTAAAACCATAACGACTACTTATAAAGGATTGTCCGTTACTACTGATGATGAAGTTAAAAAACAAACATTAACTCGAGATGCAAGTGGAAATATACGTATGCTTAACGATAATGGTGAAATAATTCACTATACCTACTTTGCCAACGGAAATCAAAAAACAGCTAAATATGGTGACCACACTCTGACTTATTTATATGACGGATGGGGTAGAAGAATATCTTTTAAGGATCCTTCGGTCAGCACCAAACCTTATACTCAAGAATATAATAATTATGGAGAATTGTTGAAAGAATCCACTCCGGAAGGAACTACTACTTATACTTATTCACCCACCGGAAGACTACTCTCTAAAAAAATGGATGATATAGGTAATTATCTAAATGTTAATTATGAATATTCCAACACAGGTTTATTGAAAAAAGAATACGGATATTATAACAATCAACGTTTTACGTATAATTATACTTACAACAACAATAACCTGTTGGTAGGAACAGAAGAAATTACGCAGGATGTGACATATTTAAATAAATATAAATATGATTTTTATGGAAAAATAGTAAACGAAGAAAAAATAGTTTACTATGGTAATTTATATTCTTCTGTCATAGTTGCTTACGGCTATAATGAAAACAACGGAATGTTGGAAAAAATAGATCGTTTAGAAAATGGAAAATATGTACCTGTTTGGCAAATAACAGGAGTCAATGAAAGAATGCAAGCCCTTTCGATTAAGTTGGGTAATGGTATAAATATTCATAATACTATTGATAAGGCTGGATATATAACAAGAATGAGGCATTCATCAAGAAGGTCTCATCTCCTTGATATTGAATATGAATTTAATTGGAGAAACGGGAACTTAAATACTCGAATCAATAATTACTCCAATTGGAATGAAGAGTTTGATTATGACCGATTTGAGCGATTAGTTACCTGGTACGATGCCAATGGAATTCATACACTTCGCTATGCAAACGATGGGAGAATTACCGATAATTCGCATGTAGGAGAATATCAATATCAAACATTGGCACATTATAAAAAATCCGACATATATCTTAATTCAAAGGGTAGAAATTATTACGAAACTGCCCCACTTCAACAAATCAGATACAACGCATTTAAAAAACCATCATCAATTAGAGCAGTAGAAAAATTATCTTATGGCTCTAATAAGGAATTTAAGAATATTCATGACTTAAAATTTATCTACAATATACATGGTAACCGCAGTTCGGCTTCCTTTCAATTAAATTCAAAGGAAGTACAAAAAAAATATTATTCAAATGCCCAAGATGTAGAAATTGTTACCGATAAGAATTCAACCACGATTATAACCTATATAGGGGGGAATCCCTACGAAGCACCGGCTGCCAATATCACTAATTTCAAAAAAGGGAATTATCAGAAAACGGATGAATCTTTAGTTTATTTTCATAGAGATTATCAAGGTTCCATACTGGCTATAACAAATGAAAAAGGAGGTATTATTGAAAAAAGATTGTATGATCCTTGGGGGAAACTTATTCAAGTAACCGATAGACAAGGAAATATAGAAACTAAAAATCCGAAACTTATATTTATGGACCGCGGATATACCGGTCATGAACATTTTAGCCAAGTAGGGTTGATTCATATGAACGGACGTATGTACGATCCGGTTTTAAAACAATTTTTATCTCCCGATAATAATATCCAAGATCCTTACAATTCACAGAATTACAATCGCTATGGATATGTATTGAATAATCCTTTAAAATATACCGATCCGAGCGGAGAGTTATTTACTCTAGCAGGATCAGCCTGGTTAGGTGCGGCAGTATTAGGAGCTGCTATAGGAACCGTAACTTATACCACTTATGCATTATGCACCGACTCTTTTCTATGGGGAGGCTTTTTAAAAGGTTTAGCCTTGGGCAGTGCCGGTGGGGTTGCTGCTTATGGTGTAGGAAGTCTGGCGGGTGTAATACGAACCGGAATATGTACTTCTACGCAAACCTTGACAAATTTACAGGT
The DNA here is from genome assembly GCA_945276085.1 of uncultured Gilliamella sp. Lineage (GTDB taxonomy): Bacteria > Pseudomonadota > Gammaproteobacteria > Enterobacterales > Orbaceae > Gilliamella. The sequence continues at coordinate 228 of CALYPO010000079.1, read as the reverse complement.
TGACATTTTAGCCTCAGGCATAGAGGGAGTTATGAATGGATTGACACAAGGAATCATACAGGGAATAAGCGGGGGAGATATACAACAAGGGATAAGCAGCGGAGGCATAAGTAGTCTGGTATCCTCAACAGTAGGAATTGGAGGTATGCTTGCAGGAATGGACGAAAATACAATAGGCGGAACCCTATTTTTTGGAACTTTAAGCGGAGGCTTTGGAGCGGTATTGTC
>CALYPO010000078.1 GCA_945276085.1 uncultured Gilliamella sp. | reverse complement strand
CTGATGTAATAACGGGTTTAGCTTTGCTATTGCTCTTTGTTGGAATGGGGCAGGTACTGGGTTGGCCAAAAGATCGGGGGGCGATCACGATTTGGATGGCTCATACTACATTTTGTACAGCTTATGTCACCGTCGTTATTAGCGCACGGTTACGAGAGTTGGATAAATCCATTGAAGAAGCTGCATTAGATTTAGGCGCAAATCCATTAAAAGTCTTTTTCGTGATTACTTTACCAATGATTGCGCCGGCATTAGTGTCAGGGTGGTTGCTTGCATTCACATTATCACTTGACGATGTGGTTATTGCTAATTTTGTGACCGGGCCAGGTGCGATGACATTACCTAAACTGATCTTCTCCAAAGTTCGCTTAGGTGTGGATCCTCAAGTTAATGCACTTGCCACAATTATTTTGTTAATTGTTGGCATTATTGGATTTATTTCGTGGTTATGGATGCGTAAATCTGAACGTCGTCGATTGCGTGAAACTCGCATGCATTAAATCTTTTTAAAACTTAATATTGCCGCACAATGCGGCAATATTTTCCTTTCAAAATATCCGTGTCTTTTTACTAGATTTGTATTATAGTGTTGAGAGTTAGTTTACTAACAAAATTCTCAGGGCGGGGTGCAAGTCCCCACCGGTGGTATAGCCCACGAGCGCTTAATATTTTAGTCAGTCAATATTTCAAATAGCTAAAATTAATTTCATTGTTGTGCGAAATGATTTGAAGTGAATTTGAAGATGATTAATAGGTATTAAGGTCTAGCAGATTTGGTGAAATTCCAAAGCCGACAGTGAAAGTCTGGATAAAAGAGAGTTGCTTATCTTTTCTTAATTTGCTATTAGTTGCATAGTTTACTTTTTAGCAATATCACTATGGTCAAGCACAGCCCTGATTCTGGTATTAAGTTTATTTTTAATTAAATTAGCTTGGCAATGCATAAAATACGATTGATGAGTATTAATTTGGAATACCAAGATAATTTAGAAAAATAATAAATATATTAAAAAAGGACCTAGGTATTTACCATGAATCAGTTTAATTTAAATGAATTTGGAACCCCATCAGAACGTGTCAAAAAAGCGATTGCATCGATTCAAGCAGGGCAAGGCGTGTTAGTTTTAGATGATGAAGATCGGGAAAATGAAGGTGATATTATTTGGGCAGCGCAAACCATAACGACAGAACAAATGGCACTGACAATTCGTTATGGAAGTGGAATCGTTTGCTTATGTATGCCAAAAGAACAATGTGAAAAATTGAATCTTCCCATGATGGTGGCAAACAATACCAGTAAAAATCATACTGCCTTTACTATTTCAATTGAAGCGGCAAAGGGTGTGTCAACTGGCGTATCAGCGGCAGATCGCGTTACCACGATTAAAGCTGCCGTAGCCGATGAAGCTAAACCCAGTGACTTAAATCATCCTGGTCATGTTTTTCCACTGGTAGCAAAAGAAGGTGGAGTACTTGCTCGTCGAGGACACACCGAAGCATCGGTTGATCTGGTCAAGCTAGCTGGATTGAAACCTGCCGCTGTGATTTGCGAATTAACGAATGATGATGGTTCAATGGCAAGAGCGCCCCAAGTGGTTGAGTTCGCTAAAAAGCATCAATTGCCTGTCGTGACAATAGAAGATATAGCAAACTATTTACAGTCTTTATAATCATTACGTTAGAAGTTTACTTCCTTTTATATAGGGAAGTAAATTTACGTGTAATTGTGTGCTTAAACATTTATTCATATCTGTTTAAACCGTTTCAATCAACTTATCTTCAATTTTTTAATGAAACACTGAAATATAGCGAATAATCAGGGTTAGCCTTGCCAATTTTGTATCTTCATTATAGAATTGAATAAGAATAAGCTAAGTAAACTAGTAATGATATATCAAAATGTTTTAGTGCGACTTAAGTTAGTTTAATCTTAAACCACGTAGTTTTTCTGCATTAACATGTTGATCTTTCGGTGGCAAACCTTCATGTTTGCGAACCATCTTATTTTTCAACGATATAAACATCGGTAGAAAAAGCAAAATCAAGCAATAAGTAAAATGATAGCAGTGAGGTAGCTATGTTTAGCATTAATAAAGAGTGGGGATTTGTTATATTGACCTGCTTTTTTGAATTATGTTGGATTTTAGGATTTAGTGTTGCAACGGAGTATTGGCATTGGATGATTATTATCACATTAATTATTGTCGATTTTACATTTTTAACTAATGCCTGTAAGACCATTCCAACAGGCACTGTTTATGCCATATTTTCCGGCGTTGGTGCCGTTGGGGCAACGATTATTGATATGGTGCTTTTTGGTAAAGAAATCAAAATGATGCAACTCTTTTTTGTAGCATTAATCATAATTGGCGTTGTGCAACTTAAACGTACAGATAGTTAATCGACAAAGATCAGATTGAGGATTTTATTATGGGATGGCTTTTAATATTAACAGCATCATTTTTTGAAGTGATAGGGGCAATAGGATTGAAGCTCTATGCTGAACAAAAAAAAATAATAAGATTAGTTTTATATTGGGGCGGATTTTTTGTTTCTTTTGTTCTTTTTTATTTCTCCCTTCATTATCTTGAACTGAGTATTGTTTACCCTGTATGGGTTGGACTTGGCACATCCGGAGCAGTATTTGCCAATATGTTTTTATTCAATGAGCCTAAAAATTTACCGCGTTTATTGGGATTGGTCATTATTATTGTTGGCGTGGTTGGACTGCATATGACAATGTAAAACGAAGTGTTAAATTATTTTCCATTATTGTTTTTAATCGTTCGCAAACTATTTTCAACTGGATAACTCAATTTGATAAAGTATTTTTATTGATAAAAGATCCGTTTCAAGTCACAGAATTTATCTAAATAGACATTCATTTCAATCTTTTCATCTTCTAGTTAATGTACACAAAACTATTGAATGAATTTATTCAAAGTAAAAAGGGAATTAAGAAAACAATTAAGAATAAAAAAAACCGGAGAACATCTCCGGTTTAACAAAGTAACTTGAATTGAAAGTTAATCTTTTCAATAAGTTATTCAGTATAGAGTAGAATATTAAAGTTCGTTAGCGTGTTGTTTTAAGTAGCTTGCAACACCATTAGGATTGCCTTGCATACCTTGTTTACCTTTAGTCCATTGTGCAGGGCAAACTTCACCGTGTTCTTCATGGAATTGGAAAGCATCAACAATACGGATCATTTCATCAATATTACGCCCTATAGGTAAATCATTGATAGTCTCGTGACGAACAATTCCATTTTTATCAATAAAGAATGATGCACGAAGCGCTACACCTGCTTCAGGATGTTCAACACCATAAGCTTGCATAATAGTGTGCTTGATATCGGCAACAATTGGGAATTTAACTTCGCCAATTCCACCTTTATCTTGCGGAGTGTTTCGCCATGCGTTATGAACATATTCTGAGTCCATTGAAACACCAATAACTTCAACACCACGTTTTTTGAATTCTTCAAGACGATGATCGAAAGCAATAATTTCTGATGGACAAACAAAAGTAAAATCCATTGGCCAAAAGAATACAACGGCATATTTACCTTGAATATGCTGAGTTAAATTAAAGTTATTTACAATTTCACCAGAACCTAAAACTGCTGATGAAGTAAAATCAGGTGCTTTTCGCGTGACTAATGTCATGTGTTTCTCCTTGTATAAAACCAAAAATATTGTAAACCTTGATGGAATGTATTATAGCAACTGATAAAAATTGTCCAAGTTGTTATTAACAATCGCTTTCATAAGCTCTGACTATGTCAAACTTTTGAATTATTCGATTCGCTTAATTTGTGTTTAGGTTTACCTTTATTTTTGGTGTCACGTAAACGGACTTTAACTTTTTTCTTTGCTGTGTCATCCTGTTTTTTTGCACCACGCTTCAATTTTGATTTATTTGACGGTTTTTTCTTGCTAGTCGGTTTTGGTGCTTTAGTTTTAGGACGTAATCCTTCAATCGTTCTCAATTTTATGGGTTCTTGAATATAGCGTTCAATTTTCAGTAATAGATCATTGTCATGCGCTTCAACTAACATGATAGCCGTACCTTTTTTACCTGCTCTTGCTGTACGACCAATACGGTGTAGATAGACATCTGCTGTTTTTGGCGCATCAAAATTGATGACGTGTGTAACATCATCAATATCGATTCCCCGAGCAGCCACATCAGTAGCCACTAAGACGTTTACGGTGTTGTTACTGATTCTTTTTATTGCTTCATTGCGTTTTGCTTGTACCATCTCGCCTTCTAAATAACAACTTTTTATACCTGCTTGATGTAACCAAGTTACCAGTTCGTGTACCCGTTCACGTTTTCGAACAAATACAATTGTTTTTTTAAATTCATCTTGCTTGAGAAGATGGGTTAATAAAGCAACTTTATGATTGAGATCATCAGCACGATAATAAAATTGGATGATTTTTTTACGCTCTTTACGGGACGGAGTCGCATTAATTTCAACAGGCTGATCGAGAATTCGACTGGCAAAATTGAATAAACCTTCACCTTCCAGTGTCGCTGAAAAAAGTAAGGTTTGTTTGCGCCAACGGGTTTCGGCAGAAATTGTTTCCACATCTTGTGAAAAGCCCATGTCTAACATGCGATCGGCTTCATCTAATATCAACATTTCCACCGCTCGGCAGTCGAAGTTTTCTTCTTTAATATACTGCAATAGTCGTCCGGTTGTGGCAATGACAATGTCTTGGTTTTTACTAAATACTTCTGCATGATTCATATAAGCGACACCACCAGTAATTGTCGCAATACTCAGATGCGTTGATTGCGTTAAGTTTTTTGCCTGTTCTGCAATTTGCATTGCAAGCTCACGCGTTGGCGTTAAAATTAAAATTCTTGGTGGCCCCGGTTTTCGACGCGGAAAGTCTAAAAGATGTTGTACCGCTGGTATTAAAAAAGCAAGTGTTTTACCGGTACCGGTTGGTGCCGATCCTAAGATATCTTTGCCATCTAAAGCTACAGGGATCGTTTGTGCTTGAATTACAGTAGGGGTAATAATATTTTGGGCTTCGAGATTGTTAATTAATACATCATCTATTTGTAAATCGGAAAAAGTTTGCGTTGTCATAATGACCTTTATAACGAGAAATTTAAAACACATTATAACGGCAATCAATATAACTACAATATTATCACACCAATGATTGTCTATGGTGATACCAACATTTCAACCAAATGAAAGCTTAATGCGCTAATTTTAGTAAATCCCCAGATAATTAATGTCAATGAATGAAAATAACTTATTTAAGTGAATGTAATATTCATTAAGAAAAAACGTCAATTCTGACCAACTGCATAAATTGAATTTCATGATGCAAATTTGATGACAAGTGACTTAAAGTTAACGTTGGGTGGTATCAGGCTTACCATTGATAGTGGTTTATGATAACATAGATAAAATAATGGGGCTAAAATCTATTGTGATATACTAAGCGAAAATCAATTTTTATATCTCTGTTTAGTCTATAGCATTAAATCAAATTGACTAATTTTTTATAACCACTTTTTAATAATCTGATAATTAAAATGGCAGAATGTTTCTCTAACGAAAAATATCAACAACAGCTTGAAAATAAAGTCACGAATTTAAAAGCGCTTTTATCACATTTTTCACTACCTGATTTAACCGTTTATTCGTCTCCAATCAGTCATTATCGTATGCGTGCAGAATTTAGAATATGGCATGATAAAGATGACCTTTATCATATCATGTACGATAAAAATACAAAAAAGCGAATAAAAGTAGAAACTTTCCCGATTGCAACAGCACTTGTTAATGATGCTATGCAAAAAATTATTCCACTTTTAAAACCTAATTATTTGCTTCGCCATATGCTTTTTCAAATCGATTATTTTTCGACATTAAGTGGTGAACTGCTTATTACACTTTTATATCATAAAAAATTATCCGATGAATGGCGGGTAGAAGCTGAAAAATTAAAGCAACAGTTAGCCGAACAAGGTGTTAACTGCCATATTATCGGTCGAGCAAGTAATCAAAAAATTGTTATTGATGTTGATTATGTTGATGAAGTTTTACCGGTTATGGGTAACAATTTGATTTATCGCCAAGTTGAAAATAGTTTTACGCAGCCTAATGCAGCCGTCAATATTAAAATGCTTGAGTGGGCTACTTCGGTCACCCAAGGTTTATCCGGTGATCTGCTAGAGTTTTATTGTGGAAATGGTAATTTTTCAATTGCGTTGGCTCGAAATTTCCGAAAGGTATTAGCCACTGAAATTGCCAAAGCTTCGGTCTATTCGGCACAACATAATATTGCGGTCAATCATATTAATAATCTGATTATTGCTCGATTATCGGCTGAAGAGTTTACGTCAGCTATAAGAAAAGAACGAGAATTTAATCGATTGAAAGGAATTAATTTAGATGACTATCAGTGTGATACGGTACTTGTTGATCCTCCTCGTGCAGGATTAGACATAGAAACATTAAATAATTTAAAAAGTTATAAAACCATTATTTATATTTCTTGCAACCCTCATACATTGTGTGAAAATTTACAGCAACTGACAGAAACGCACTCGATTAAACATTTTGCTTTGTTTGATCAGTTTCCTTATACAGAACACATCGAAACAGGCGTAGTTTTGCATAAAAATAACTGAATTTGATATTCAGATTCAGTTATTTTTGTTAGAATGCCGAGATTTTAAAGTCAATCATTTATTGTTTCAGAGATTAATTCGAGCTTATCGTGATTTATAAGCAAAAAAAAACCCTAGATAAACTAGGGCTGCATTAAATTGCAAGGAATGGAT
>CALYPO010000077.1 GCA_945276085.1 uncultured Gilliamella sp. | reverse complement strand
CAAAATGTTACCCGTAACAGGTTATTTTGGAGAATAACGTAATGACACAACAAAGGAAAAATGTTTTCGTATTCATGGGTGTATCAGGTAGTGGTAAATCGGTTGTTGCAAAACAAATAGCCGATAACCTAAATGCCGCTTTTCTAGATGGTGACTTTTTACATCCCAAAGCCAATATATTGAAAATGCGCAGCGGTACCCCGCTAAATGATAACGACAGGATGCCTTGGTTAAACTTAATTAGTAATGCTGCATTTGCAATGAGTAATGTCAATGATATTTCGATTATTATCTGCTCAGCATTAAAAGAAAAATATCGAGACATTATTCGTGGAGAAAATGAAAATGTGCACTTTATTTATTTAAAAGGAAGTTTTGATGTTATCTCCCAACGTTTAGCTAAACGCCAAGGACATTATCAAAAAACAGGAATGCTACAGTCGCAATTTGACGCATTAGAAGAACCAACAGCCAATGAAAAAGATGTTTATGCTATCAATATTGAACAACCACTAAATGGTGTTATTGAAGATAGCATGAAGGTTATTAATTCGATATGTCATTGTGAATAAATTTATAAAAGTTTAGAAATTATAATAAATATAATCTAAGAGGTTAATGTGAATTCCACTATTTTAGCTGTAACTCAGCGCATTATTAATCGCTCTAAAGCAACACGTGAAGCTTATCTGCAAAAAATAGAACATGCTATGTTAAAGAAAGTTACCCGAGCAAGTTTGCCTTGTAGTAACTTAGCTCATGGCTTTGCCGCTTGTTGCCTCGATGAGAAAAATGATCTTAAAAATATATTAAAAAGTAATATCGGTATTATCAGTTCTTATAACGATATGTTATCAGCACATAAACCTTATGAATTTTATCCAGAACAAATTCGAAAAGTGCTACATGAAGTCGGCGCTGTTGGCCAAATGGCTGGAGGGGTACCGGCTATGTGTGATGGTGTAACCCAAGGCGAACCGGGTATGGAAATTTCGCTAATGAGTCGAGATGTGATTGCAATGTCTGTTGCCGTTGGGTTATCACATAATATGTTTGATGGCGCACTGTATCTAGGAGTCTGCGATAAAATTTTACCAGGATTATTTATTGGGGCCCTATCTTTTGGGCATTTACCCGCTATCTTTGTTCCTTCTGGACCGATGCCTTCAGGTTTACCAAATAAAGAGAAAGTTCGCATTCGTCAACTTTATTCAGAAGGAAAAGCTTCTCGCGAAGATTTATTAGAATCTGAATCAGCCTCATACCATACCAGCGGAACTTGTACGTTTTATGGCACGGCAAATAGTAACCAAATGGTCATTGAGTTAATGGGATTACATTTACCTGGAGCCGCTTTTGTTCACCCTGAAACAACATTACGCAATGAACTAACCAATGCCGCTGCAAGACAGATCACTCGTTTAACTAACCAATCAGGAAACTATATGCCAGTTGGTAAAATGGTGGATGAAAAAGTAATTGTTAATGGTTTAGTTGCGCTTTTAGCCACAGGTGGCTCAACCAATTTGACTATGCACATTGTCGCTATGGCTAAAGCGGCTGGTATTGTTATTAATTGGGACGATATTTCAGACTTATCAACAGTTGTTCCGTTATTGAGCCGAATATACCCTAATGGGCCGGCCGACATTAACTACTTCCAAGCAGCAGGTGGAACTTCATTATTGGTCCGAGAACTATTATCCGGTGGTTTGTTACATGAAGATGTTGAAACTGTAGTTGGCCATGGACTGAGCCGTTACACGAAAGAGCCAATTTTAGAAAATGGTAAACTCATCTTCCGCGAAGGTCCTAAAGAATCTTTAGATGAAAATGTGATTGCTTCAATAAAAAAACCTTTCAACTCTCATGGTGGCTTAAAAGTGATGTCTGGCAATTTAGGGAGAGCGATAATGAAAACGTCTGCTGTTACCGCTGAGCACCAAATTATCGAAGCACCTGCAGTAGTCTTTAATAGTCAGTATGATTTAGATGCAGAATATAAAGCCGGCAACCTCAACAAAGACTGTGTTGTAGTTGTTCGTTATCAAGGTCCAAAAGCTATCGGTATGCCAGAGCTACATAAATTAATAACACCATTGGGTGTTTTACAAGATCGCGGCTATAAAGTTGCGTTATTAACTGATGGACGGCTATCTGGCGCATCAGGCAAAGTACCGGCAGCTATTCATGTTACACCTGAAGCCTATGCCGGTGGATTATTAAGCAAAGTTGAACAAGGTGATATGATCAGAGTCAATGGTCAAACCGGTGAAATAACACTATTAGTTGATGAAGCTGAACTCGCAAAACGCAGTCCAGCACCAATCGATTTAACCGATTCCCATAAAGGTTTTGGTCGAGAACTTTATACAGTTGTTAGAGAAAATTTATCTTCAGCTGAAGAAGGCGCTGTTAGTTTTTAATCCAACTTATCTGCCGCAAAATGCGGCAGATATCGTAAAAATCCCCCTAAAAACCCCGTTCCTCAACTTTTTTTTATCTATTGCTTAGTCTATTTTTTTACAAAATTATCAACCAACAAATTAACCACATCTTTCATTTTGCCACTCAATGATGCCTTTACACTATAAAGCGCCATTCCCATTACTTGTGAAGTATGAATTTCAGGCGGCATAACTAATTCATATTCGTTTGTCTTAACATCTAATAATGCAGGTCCAGGGTGAGCTAAAAATGATTGCACTGCGGCTTCAAGCAAATCTGAACTATCGACACGAATAGCAAATAATCCCATCGCTTCAGCTACTTTAGCAAAATCAGGATTTTTTAAATCAGTATAGTGATCGACAAGCCCTTCTGATTTTTGTTCCAATTCAACAAAGTTAAGTGAGCTATTATTAAGTACAACAACTTTGATTGGCAGGTTTTCTTGGATTGTGGTTAACAAATCGCCTAACAACATACTAATACCACCATCTCCTGATAAGGTAATGACTTGACGATTAGGAAAGGCTTTTTGTACACCTAATGCTTGTGGCATCGCATTGGCCATAGTGCCATGTTTTAAACTAATAACGGTCCGTCTTTTACCATTGGTTGAAAAATGACGGCAAGCCCAAACCATAGCAGAACCAACATCTGCACATAGTACGGCATCATCATTGGCATATTTATCAATCAATTCGGTTAAATATTGAGGGTGAATAACCGTTTTTGATGGTATCGCTTTCTTACCTAATTTATCAATTGCTTTAGTGTGTAATTCACGACATTTATCTAAAAATGCACTGTCTGCTTTTTCATTAACTAATGGCAATAAAGCGGCTAGGGTTGGTTTACTTGCACCTACAACACCAATATCTACACTATGGCGATGACCAAGATGAGTTGCATCGATATCTACCTGAATAATTGTTGCGTCATCTGGATAAAATTGTGACCACGCAAAATCAACACCAAACATCAAAAGCACATCACACTCTTTTATCGCCGTTGCGCCAGACTCCATACCAAACATCCCTGTCATACCAACGTTATACGGATTATCATATTCGACGAAATCTTTAGCTCTTGAAGTATGAACAATTGGTGACTTTAATTTTTTTGCTAACGCAACTAATTCATCATGAGCTTCTGATACTCCATGACCTGCAAATATTGCCACTTTACTGTTTTTATTTAGAATTTCGGAGATTTGTGCTAGCTCTTCATCAGATGGCCGAATTACTGGTTTCGGGTGAAAAATTTTATGTCCACTATTATCTTCAACTTTGACTAAACTTATATTATAAGGAATAACTATAACAGCAACACCTCGTTGATTTATTGCCGCTTGTACAGCTGCTGTAGTAATTCGTCGTGCTTGTGTTGGATCCGAAATTTGCTGACAAAAGACAGAACAGTTTTTATAAATAGATTCAAAATCAACCTCTTGCGGAAAATCAGTTCCTTGTTGAGAGGTAACTAACTGGCTAGCCAGTAAAACCAACGGTACTTTATTGCGTTGTGCTTCATAAATACCATTTATAAAATGTAGGCTTCCTGGTCCACAAGAACCAGCACAAGCGGTTATTTGATCGGTAAGATAAGCTTCAGCTCCTGCAGCAAAAGCACCCACTTCTTCATGACGAACATGTACCCATTCAATATCACTTTTTTTGATAGCAGACGTAATTTGATTTAAGGTATCTCCAACAATACCATAACAATGTTTAACCCCCGCTTGAGATAACACTTCAATAATAATTTCCGCAACAGACTTTTTTGATGACATATTGACTCCTAAATATGGTTTTAAAATTAAACGCATCAAGTTGACTAAATTACACCTAAGTTTTATGAATGCGAAGAGCTTAAAAATAAAACAGCAAAAAATGTTAAAAATGTCATTTTAACCATAGTTGATACTTAAGAATCTTTACTTCAAGATATTCCCTATTACAATAAATCAAGGTATTATGTCAAAAATATAATCAACTTCATGAGCTACCTTTTGTGGAACATTCGTCATCTGGACATAGTTTTTTATCATCAATGTCTGCTCTTTTACCTAATTATATAATCGAATATTACCCACTCATTACTGTTTGTTTGTTACTTTTTATTGCGATTTTATTGTTTTCATTCAGTAAATTAAGAATGGATATTATTGCGTTATTGACGATAACTGCAATTACCGTCACGGGTGTATTAACTCCGGCTGAAGCGCTTGCGGGATTTAGCGATCCCAATATTATCCTCATTGCACTGTTATTCGTAATCGGTGAAAGTTTAGTAAGAACGGGTATCTCTTACAAAATGAGTGAATATATCTTAAAAGCAGCAGGTAAAAATGATATTCGAATTATTACCTTTATTATGTTAGGTGTAGCTTTACTGGGTTCGGTTATGAGCTCAACTGGTGTAGTTGCAATCTTTATTCCTGTTGCTATCAGTATTGCTAACCATACAGGTATCCATGTAAAAAAATTGATGATGCCACTGTGTATTGCAGCATTAATTAGTGGCATGATGACTCTTGTCGCAACAGCTCCAAACCTTGTAGTAAATAGTGAACTTAGCCGAGCTGCATTAACCGAGTTTGGCTTCTTTTCAATTACGCCAATAGGCCTTGGCGTATTAGTTGTTGGTGTGATTTATTGTTTATTAACACGCAATTGGTTACTTACAGCGGACCAAGTCACCGCTAACAATAGTTTACCTCAAAGACGTAAAATTACCGATTTAATTAGAGATTATAAATTAATTGGCCGAGCTCACCGCGCACAAATTCTTGCTGGTTCTCCTTTTGTTGGGCGAACCATTGATGGATTACATTTACGTACTGAGCATGGTGTAAATGTAATTGGTATTGAACGTTGGCGAAAATTCCAAAAAGTACTCATTCCTGTAAATGGTAGTACTGAATTTAGAGAAAACGATATTCTCTTATTGGACATGTCTCATTCCGAAGCTGACTATCGCACATTTCTAACCACTAACAATCTTGAACCAAAAGTATTACGTGGTGAATATTTTTCAGAACAAGTCAAAGAAGTCGGTATGGCTGAAGTTGCATTGCTGCCTGAATCATCATTATGTGGAAAGACTCTTAATGAAATTGATTTTAGGGAAAAATATTTTCTGACCGTTATTGGAATCTGGCGAAACCATGCGCCAGTTGAAACCAATAACCTATTCCAAGAACGACTAGAAATGAGCGATACACTTTTGGTATGCGGAGACTGGGGATCTATACAAAAACTACAAACTCGGACTAGTGATTTTGTGGTACTTGATTACCCATCAGACATTGATGATGTTGCACCAGCAAGCTCTCAGGCTTTTATCGCACTATTTAATCTAGCGGTAATGATTATTTTAATGGTGACAGGTATTGTCCCAAATGTTGTTGCTGCACTGATTGCTTGTTTATTAATGGGTGCCACCCGCTGTATTGATATGGCAAATGCTTATAAATCAATTCATTGGCCAACATTAATTCTAATTATCGGTATGATGCCTTTCGCGGTAGCATTAAATAAGACGGGAGGGATTTCGCTCATATCACAATGGCTTGAAATCCACTTACGTTCATTTGGCCCTTACATGGTGTTAACTTTTATCTTTTTATTATGCTCAACGGTAGGATTGTTTATTTCTAATACCGCAACCGCGATTTTAATTGCACCAATTGCGATTGATTTAGCAATAAAATTTGGATATTCACCCTATCCATTTGCTATGACCGTTGCTATTGCGACATCTGCATCGTTTATTACACCTGTTTCATCACCTGTAAAAACAATGGTTGTTGCACCTGGTGGATATAGCTTTAGTGATTTTGTTAAAGTTGGTGTGCCGTTAACCTTCTTGGTTATGTTAGTTGATATAGCGTTGGTACCAATATTTTTTCCATTTTAAGTAAAATAAAAACATAATTAATTGGTTAAATATAAGGTTACTAAGTTGTTTGTGGATTTTTACTATTATTTTATCCACAAACTTTTCACCAGCTATTATGAGATTTCGCTATGATTCAAGATCACTTAACGCTATAACCACCTTTACTCGGTATACATATGATATCCATTATGAGTACAGTGATGTGATTAAGGATTATTAGGTCAATTTAAAGTATAATATCTGTCATATTTTGATTATGGATATATTACACATGTCACACACAACAAATCCCCTAAAGATTATTTTTGCTGGCACGCCTGATTTTGCCGCTACCCATTTAAAAGCATTAATTGATGCTAAACATAATGTTATTGCAGTTTTTACTCAGCCCGATCGCCCTGCTGGACGTGGCAATAAGTTAACTGCAAGTCCGGTTAAACAATTAGCAATCGAAAATCATCTTCCTGTTTATCAACCAGCTACACTCAAAACTGAAGAAAATCAAAAAATCATTGCTGAGC
>CALYPO010000076.1 GCA_945276085.1 uncultured Gilliamella sp. | reverse complement strand
GTTCTTTTAATTACATCGATATGCTCATGATGATCAAGCGTTGCTGATTCGCCAGTGGTACCAACAGAAACAATTGCCGATGTGCCATTGGCAATATGATATTCGACCAATTTTTTTAAGCTTACTTGGTCTACATTTCCTTTTGTATCCATTGGAGTAACAAGGGCGACCAGACTTCCTGTAAACATAAAATGACCTCTCATATTATTTATTGATAACCAACTTCAAGAATAAAAAATCTACCGACAAGTATGCGATATTTCTTATTTAAATTCAACTTTTGTTATGCAGGATTATCAATATCAATAAAAATAGTTTCAAGGTCATATTGCTTGGCTAGCCATTCACCAAGTTTTTTGATTCCGTAACGTTCAGTGGCATGGTGCCCTGCTGCATAAAAATTAATTCCATATTCTCGAGCAATATGAATGGTACGTTCAGAAACTTCACCTGTAAAAAAAGCATCAAATCCTTGTTCTGCTGCTGCTTCTATAAAGTCTTGACCACCACCACTACACCACGCAATTCGTTTAATTATTTGAGGAGCATTATCGCCACAAAATAATATTTCTCGTGAACGATGATGCAAAACTTGTTCAAGTTTTTGCTTAAATTGCAGTGATGTGGTCGGTTCAATGAGTGTCCCTTTAAACAGTAAATCGGTTATATCCTCACGTTTATCCACTTCGATATTGAATAAATCCGCAAGTAATGCATTATTGCCGATAACGGGATGTCCATCTAAAGGCAAATGATACGCAAATAAATTAATATTATTTGAAAGCAATGTTTGCAAGCGTTTATATTTAATTCCTGTTATCGTTAGTGGTTCATTTTTCCAAAAAAAGCCATGATGAACTAAAATCGCATCAGCATCTAATTTAACGGCTTCATCTAATAAACGTTGACATGCGGTCACCCCAGTTATCACTTTTTTTATTTGCTTACGTCCTTGTACTTGTAAACCATTAGGTGCATAGTCACGGTAGCGTTCAACTTGTAATTCATGATTAATAATTTGTTGAAGTTCAAAATTTTGCACGTTTTCCTCTCGTATTTTTAATGACTTTTTAAAGAACAATATGAATTTTTTAATAAAATCCTTTAATGAATCTCGAAATTATTATAATCGAAATATTGGCAATTTTTTTATAAACCAGCCTATATGATTAAGTATAAACTATTATAAATTATCTCACGTAACGATTCGATATAGTGATATTAATGGTGAAATTTTAAATAAATTCTTTCATGTTTACAGAAGGTCAATAAATAACATCCTGTTTTAAAATGATTTTTGGATGCATGAAAACACGGAGTTAAACAAATTAACAAATTTGTTCTTTTCTATTATTTATTAAGTTTTAGCTAAATGATACATTACGTCGGTTTATATTCAATGAGGTATATGTTTTGCCATTTTTAGGTATAGGATTCAGTACAATTATCGCTCTATTTTTTGCAGTTCATGTAATTAAAACAGAGCAAGAACGATTTTGGCTGTCTATATTGTTCCTTTTTCCTTTTATTGGTAGTTTGATTTACTTTTTAGTCATATTTCTACCCGATTTTAGACAAACCTCAGTGGGATATCAAATTGAATCAAAATTATTAAAAGCGTTAGATCCGCAACGTGAACTTCGCGAAGCTTTAAGTAATTATGAAATTTCGCCCACTGTTGAAGCAAAAGTCTGTTTAGCTAAAGCGCTCGTTGATAATGATAGAGCTCATGAAGCGTTAATTTATTATCAAGAAGCATTAACTGGGATCTATGAATCAGCACCAGATATTTTATTACAATATGCTTACGCACTCTATCAAGTTGAACAGTACAAAAAGGCAAAAGAAACTTTGGATTATCTAAGAGATAAAAATCCAACTTATCGTTCTGATGAAGGACATTTACTTTATACCAAAATCTTAATTGGACTTGATTTAAAAGAAGAAGCTCAAGAAGAATTTAATGCATTAATCAGTTATTATCCAAGTTTAGAAGCCGCTTCATACTATTTACAAACCTTAATTGAGTGGCAGCAATTTTCACTCGCTAAAGAAGTTTTACAAAAAATTGAACTACGCTTAAAACACATGCCTAAACATGCTAAACGTATTAATCAGACTTGGATAAAATCAATTGAACAATCTAAACAAAAATTATACAGATAGCGTTTTTAGTGTTTTTATTTAGTATATTTTTTTTCGAGTTCAACAGTGCTGAATCGAAGGTAAAACTAGGCGAATACGGTAAAAACTGGCATAATAATTTTATTTTATGCTAAATAAGACAACTATTGTGCCAAATGCTAAATTATGTGAACGCTTCCGTGGTTTTTATCCTGTTGTAATAGATATAGAAACATCAGGATTTGACCCAAAACTTAACGCTATTCTAGAAATTGCGGCAATCACACTACAAATGACTGAAGAGGGATGGCTGATTCCAGACCAAACCCTTCATTTTCATGTCAATCCATTTGAAAACTCAATTTTAGAACCGAGTGCCTTAGCTTTTAATGGTATTGATATCGACAATCCATTAAGACAAGCTGTTGACGAAAAAATGGCGCTTGAAGCGATATTTAAAATGGTTAGATCGGGAATTAAAGCAAACGATTGCAATCGTGCTGTTATGGTTGCGCATAATGCAAACTTTGACCATAGTTTTTTAATGGCAGCAGCAGAACGAGCCAATATTAAACGTAATCCGTTTCACCCTTTTGCTACTTTTGATACTGCAGCACTGAGTGGTTTAGTGTTTGGGCATACCGTTCTAGCAAAAGCATGTGAACTTGCTCGCATTCCTTTTGATCACAAGTTAGCCCACTCTGCACTTTATGATACCGAAAAAACCGCTATTTTATTTTGTGAAATAGTGAATCGATTTAAGCGATTAGGAGGCTGGCCATTGCCTCAACTCGAGCCAAGTTCAATAGATGAAGAAGTTCAAGAGATTTAAGAGAGTAATTAAACTCTCTTATTTAAATAATGTGTCTATTTTTAAGCTTTATGTTTTTCAGCTGTCTGTTTTATTAATGTTTGCAGTTCACCAGTTTGGAACATTTCGATCATAATATCACATCCCCCTACTAGTTCACCTTCAACCCATAACTGTGGAAAGGTAGGCCAATTTGCATAGTTTGGTAATTCAGCACGAATATCGGGATTTTGTAAAATATCGACGTACGCAAAAGGCTCACCACATTGAGATAATACTTGTACTGCTTGTGCTGAAAAACCACAACTCGGTAATTTAGGCGAGCCTTTCATATACAGAATGATAGGATTTTCTGCAATTTGTTTTTTTATCTTATCAAGTGTTGTCATTTCAGTTGTCATAACGATTTATTCCTTGTTATTTAATATCTACTTTACGTCGTATTTTAACTTAGAAATAAGGCGAGTTATACTCTTACCCATTTAGTTGACGTAATGATAACCTTAAATTACGTCATTAGTAGATAAGTTAAATCAGTAATCAATCGGGACATGAGCAGATAAATTACTTTAAATTCAGTGAGTAACATGGTTTTATTTTGCATTAAAAGAAGCCAAACAAATAAATAAAAGGCTTAACCTATTAGTGTAATAAATGCATTCATTAATAACGAGATCTCACTTAGCAATGACTTTTGTGTCAATGATATATTTTAATTTAACTTTAGTTAACACAAATAATCAAAACATTAGTTTTAGCAAGTTGCCTCAGCCCTTTTACAAATTGACACAATATAGTATGCTACTTACATTTACAGTAACTAACATTCAATTCAAAAAACATCGTGCATCCAATAATCTTAACTTTACGTAAAGTCTTTTATAGTAGTAATCTACTTTTTAGTATTCGTATGTTAATCAGTTTAACAGGTTCAACCTTGGTTCCTTGGTACTTAGGTTATGTGTCGTATGTCATTCCTTTAACACTGGGTGTTGTGGCAGCAGGATTATCCGAAATTGATACACGTTTACTAAGCCGATGTATAAATATTTTATTAACGTTAGTGTGTTTTGCGATTGCTACCTTTTCTGTCGAGCTATTATTTAATATTCCTCTTCTTTTTATTATAGGATTAATGAGTTCAACATTTATCTTCATTATGCTTGGTTCTTTGGGTCAACGTTATGGTGTGATTGCTTTTGGATCGTTATTGATCGCAGCCTATACCATGTTAGGGCATAATTTATTTGATGATAATTACACGCTACCTTGTTATTTATTACTCGGCGCTTTATGGTATAACATTGTCTCTTTGATTGAATCTCTTATTCAGCCGATTCGAACGACCCAACAGACTATTTCAACTTGTTTTGTTAAATTAAGTCATTACCTTGATGCTAAAGCGGCGATGTTTGATCCGGATGAAACTCATGAATTTAAAAGTCAAACATTAGAATTAACCGAATGTAACAATCAATTGATTAATGTGTTTAATC
The DNA here is from genome assembly GCA_945276085.1 of uncultured Gilliamella sp. Lineage (GTDB taxonomy): Bacteria > Pseudomonadota > Gammaproteobacteria > Enterobacterales > Orbaceae > Gilliamella. The sequence goes on along the minus strand of CALYPO010000076.1, from coordinate 2,710 downwards.
AGGCTAAACACGCTCTTTTTAACCGATTAAAAGCTTATCAAGGTCAATCATATGTGAAGAAAATGCTTAGTTATTACTTTGTTGCTCAAGATATTCATGAGCGAGCAAGCTCTTCACATGGTGATTATCAAGCGCTAAGTCAACATTTTAAACATAGTGATATTTTATTTCGCTTTGCACGAATTTTGAATTTACAAGCAAAAGCATGTGCCAAATTAGCTGTTGCCATTAAAATGAATCAAACTTATCAGCATGATTCCTTATTTGCTCGTCATTTTTCATATTTAGAAGAAGCTATTGCCCATTATCAAGCTAAAAATAAAACGGAAGCCTTACTGGTTAAATCCCTACAAAATCTTTATCAAAATTTGTTATCTATCGACTTATTATTAGCAAATATTGATAATGAACAACATCTTTCAAAAGACAAAGAAAATAATGAATTAATTGATGAGGAACTTACAAGTTTCTATGATATTTTTGCTAAAATTAAGCATAATTTAACTCTCAAGTCTTCCCTTTTTCGTCATGCAATACGTATGAGTATTGTCCTTTTTGTTGGCTATATCATCATTTATTTTTCTAATCTTTCTCATGGTTATTGGATTATCCTTACCAGTCTTTTTGTTTGTCAACCAAACTATTCAACGACTAAATATCGACTAAAATTACGTATTCTTGGTACTATCTTAGGTATTATTGTCGGCATTCCGTTAACCTATCTATTTCCAAGCATCATTGAACAGTTAATTTTAATCATCATAACTGGTTGGCTATTTTTCTTATTTAAAAATTCTCAATATGCTTACGCTACCGCATTTATTACATTATTAGTCTTTTTTAGTTTCAGTTTAATTGGCGAAAACAGTGTAGAAGTTGCTATCCTACGAATTATTGCAACACTGATAGGCTGTTTTATTGCATGGTTTGCTGTTAGCTTTATTTGGCCAGACTGGAAGTTTAGAAATTTAACCAAACTAATTGATCGCGTTTGCCATGATGATAGTCACTATCTGGCGCTTATTGGAAGTCAATATTTAACGGGTAAAACCAATGACCCAAAATATCGATTAGCAAGACGCGCCGCCCACGATAGTAATGCTGACCTATCGACATTGATTAGTCTGATGACAAAAGAACCTCATGTAAATCGAAACGTGATTGAACAGGGTTTTCGTTTATTAACGCTTAATCACACTTTAATCAGCTATCTTTCAACATTAGGTTCGCACCGAGATAAAATCATTGCTCAACATACATTGGATCTATTTGATGATCTAGCAGTCTATATCATCAATCTTTTAAACGATAAAAAAATCGATGAAAATGAACAAGTCATGAAAAAAATGATTTCAAATTATATTGAAATCATTTCTATTAATGACGAACAAAACACCAATGATATTTTGGTTTTGCAGCAACTAGCATTAATATTAGACATTTTGCCAGAATTCATTCATTTAGTAGTGGAGTTAGAAGAACCAACAAACTGATTGCTTAGAAAATTTAGATGTTTGAGGATCATTGATGAATCTGGTCAAAATTAATTATATTCTCAAACATCTAATAAAAATTTTTGGAATGCTTCAAGGTAATTTTAATGAATAAATGGATTTTCTTTACCAATGTAAACTAATGGATTGGTAAAATCCTTTAATTTATCAGCATCAATTTCAAATCCAAATAAAAAATCGGATTCAAAATAAGGACCACTATCTTTAATAGAGTGATCAGGGCTAATTATTGCTATAGCATTCAACTCATTTAATGCAAATGACTTAAGTTGTTTCGAATCTTTATCAAACACGAAGACAAAATCTGAATTTGATAAGCCTGATTTAGCTATAAATATTTCATAGTCTTTACCTTCAATACGGTAATATTTTTTTTTGTATTCTGCACTTACCGGATCGGTATGATTTTGCTCTGCATGACTTAAGAAAAAAGCTTCTATTGAACGACCACCATGTTTAAGTAAATCATCAGTGACAGGGATAAAGGCAAAACGTTTTTTTTCTTTTAAATAATCAATATAGATTAACTCACGTACTTCAACATTTTTGGCTATTTGTTCATTATCAGATAGATTTGATGCAGGGGCAGCTATTGCATAACAAACAAAATTTAATAGTGTAACAACAACTAAAATACCAATGTTTCTAAATAATTTTTGAATATAACTCATACTACATCCTTGATTTTAAAAATATTTAAGCGTATAGGGTTAAACTATAATGTTTTTATATTATGATTAATCTGTCTAAATACAATACAATCTAATGAACATAGAAAAAAACTTTTTGATACCAATAACTATTGTATTTATTTTTAGGCAATTATACTCTTATTTATGTAACAACAACTCAAAAAAATATAAAAAAACGAATAGTATATTCTCGCTATTGTATATTTTTACCTTTTCAGTTCAAAAAATATCTTACTGATTTAATGATTTTTTTCAATATATTATGACCATAATTTTTAAATTTATATGATCATTAAATGTTTTAAGTGTATTACATCAATTTAATAATGCGTTATGCCATATCCAATAAAATCTTAGTGATTATTATTTTTATTTCACTGCCAATGCCGTTTATTAAGACAAATTATTGTTACTGGTTGTCGAGCTCACGGTTTTAGCACACTGAGTGAGCCTTCCTATTACATTTATTTTTATTGTAATTCTTTCAAATACCAATGTACTTTG
>CALYPO010000075.1 GCA_945276085.1 uncultured Gilliamella sp. | reverse complement strand
CACGACAACTGGAATCACAATCCAGGGCTCTACCAACTGAGCTATAGCCACCATATGAAGTAGGACGAAATATTACGCATAAAAAATAATATTGTCCAGTATATTTTTTAAAAATAATGCTAATTGGTTATATTAAAAGCGCTTAAAGTCTATTCTTTTACCATCAGGGATAACATTAGACTTTATGTGACATAATATCAATTATCTGAGTATCCAATGCTTTCATACTATTACTTGCAATCGCCCCTAGATTATTAATGGTCGTTTCAACACTATCACAAACAATGCCTTCATTACCGGTTACTCGAATCCGATTTAAAGCCATCAATACAGCTTTAAATCCAGATGAAACCGATGTTGACACTTTCATTGCACAACTATTTGATGCACCATCACATATTATTCCAGACAAATCACCAACCATATTGCATATTGCCATATCTACTGGCTCATATTGCTCTTTTCCAAGCAACCATGCCATACCAGCAGCAGCTCCCATTGCAGCCGTGGATGCAGCGCAAAGTGCTGATAAAGGTGGGAATTTGCTATGTATATAGATCGCAATAGTATGAGATAAAATTAATGCTCTAGCTAATTGCTCTGGCGTCGCATTTAAATAATCGGCGACAACAACTACCGGCATAGTTGCTGTTATCCCCTGATTACCCGATCCGGAGTTACTCATTGCAGGTAAAGTCGCACCACCCATTCGTGCATCAGATGCTGCTGCGGTGCGAATCATCACTTTGGACAGCAAGTCATCTGCTAACAATCCTGTTTTTGTTTGTTCATACAATGTTGCAGCAATACTTAAACCATATTCTCGCCTTAATCCTTCTTGTGATAAAGCATTGTTTAATTCTGCCGAATGTAAAATAAATTCGATATCATCAAAATTAGCTTGCGTTGCAAACTCATATATCTGTTTGACTGACATATGGTTTATGATCGACTCTTGTTTAGATTCACCTTGTGTTCTTTTATCTGCTTTGAAAATAGTTTCACCATTTTTTTCGATCAAAATTACGTTAGTATGTGAGTTTTCGATGCATACCCTAACATGATCGGTATTCGTATAAATATTGGCTTCAGAATAAATAGCAGTATTATTATCAGCAATTTGTACATTAACTTTATGTTCACTAATTAACGTTTTAGCCTGATTAATTTGTTTTGGTTTAATATTTTTTAATACTTCAAGGCCAGCTTGAGCATCGCCACCTATTGCCCCAATTGCTGCGGCAATAGGTAATCCAACCATACCGGTACCTGGAACAGTAACACCCATGCCGTTTTTCATTAAATTTGGCGAAACAAAAGCCTCAATACGATTAATATTATTTTTATCAATATATTTAGCTGCAACTGCAGCAGCCAAAGCAAGCGAGATAGGCTCTGTACAACCAAGAGCCGGTAAAACTTCGTGTTTCACCAATTTAATTAATTGTTGCCAAGTTAGTTTCATTTATTATCTCCATATAGCTAACAATAAATAGTGAAACGTTCAATTTATAAATAATGCGACTATTTTATTCTATTTAACTTGAAAACTGAATGTACTGCTCACATATTACATAACAAGTTAGTTAAAAAATATTAATGAAACATAGCTTTTATTAATAAATTACATCACTACTAACAGTTCCTTATTCAATCGTTTTTTGATTGAAATATATACTATGAAAATAGAGTAAATCTAAATTTCTATACTTAGTTGCATAGTAAATAAATTAATCAGGAATAGTTCAAAATATGTAATATTTTAGTAAATCCACCTGACTTTTTTTTTATTATTGCAATAATGTAACTATCTAAAATTAAATAATAATGGCGACGTATGATAAATATTTTATTAATTGATGATGATGTAGAATTATCACAAATGCTTAGCGAATATTTAACCAATGAAGGTTTTAATATTAAAAGTGTTTATTTGGGTAAAGATGGTATTGATGAAGCGCTTTCAGGTAAATACCGTGTAGCAATTTTAGATGTAATGTTACCTGATATTAATGGAATTGATGTCCTTAAAAGCATTCGTCAACAATGTAATATGCCAGTAATTATGCTAACGGCTAAAGGTGATAATATTGATCGCGTGTTAGGGTTAGAATTAGGTGCTGATGATTACATTCCAAAACCATGTTATCCACGTGAATTATTAGCTAGATTACGAGCGGTTTTACGTCGTTTTGATGAACGTTCGGTTGAATTAGTCGATGATAAAAAATATCACTTTAATGGTTTAACCTTAGATATTCCTCAGCGATTATGCACTTGGAATGGTCAACCTATTGATTTAACGTCTACCGAATTTAACTTATTAGTTTTACTTGTGAAACATAGTGAGCGAGTGGTAACTAAAGAAGAATTATCTGAAATTGGGCTTGGTCGTGCACGAGAGCTTTATGACCGTAGTGTAGATGTCCATATCAGTAATATTCGCCAAAAATTACATCAAGTCGCACAAAATGATGTAACCATTGAAACGATAAGAGCCGTTGGTTACCGTATTCGTTAATGTAGGTTTGACATGAATCGTCGATTATTTTGGAAAATTCTGATTATCTTTTGGATAATCTTTTATCTTACTTTCCAATTAACTTGGATTGCTTTCTCTTATTATATAGAGAATAAAAATCAACGATTCTTAAATCATATGCCAACTAAAGTGGATATGATTGCACAATTACTACATGTTGCTGGTGAAGATGAGACTCTCAATTTTATCGCACATCTCCCCGAACGTGAGCGAGTTTTATTGTCGATAAAATTGGTCTCTCCTCAAAATGATCAAGTCAATATCATCACAGATGAATTAGAATCAACCAGTTATTTATATCAAAGGATGGCGGTTGCGCCAGACGGAACACTTTACTCGGTATCATTTAAAGACGATAAAACAGATCATAGCAATAATAGGAAAACTTTATTCAATATGCCAACTCCCATTGTACTAATGGGGATATGTGTTGGGTTAGTATTCAGCCTTTTTTTAGCATGGAACTTAACCAGACCAATGAAGTTATTAAGGCAAGGGTTTTTTAGAGTTTCTCAAGGCGATCTTTCTGTCCGCCTATTCAAAAAATTAAAACCTCGTCGTGATGAGCTTAGCGAATTAGGTAAAGATTTTGACATGATGGTTGAACAGCTCAATATCTTAATTTCTGATCGCCAAGCACTACTCCATGATGTTTCACACGAACTTAGAACGCCACTGGCCCGTTTGCAGCTTGCCATCGGCCTTGCACAGCAAAATAAACAAAACATAGATACTTCATTAGCTAGGATTGAGTTAGAGTCGGAACGCCTAGATCAATTAATAGGTGAAATTTTGAATTATTCACGCGCAGAAATGAATAATCGAACCGATGAATATTTTGACTTAAAAGAGTTAATTGGTGTTGTTGTTAATGATGCTAACTATGAAGCAAATCATCAATCTATTGAAGTAGTATTTAGCATATCATCGATTTCACATTCTATTGTTAAAGGTAATTCAGAACAAATACGACGAGCGATTGAAAATATTATTCGTAATGCTATCCGCTTCTCTAAAGCCGGTCAGACTGTTGAAGTATCGTTAAAAGAAGCTGGAAAATATTTACAAATAGAGGTTAAAGATCGCGGTCCTGGTGTAGATTCAAGTAAATTATCAAGCATTTTTGAACCTTTTGTCCGTATTCAATCAGCACAATTAGGTAAAGGCTATGGACTAGGCTTGGCGATTGCAAGAAAGACCGTTATTATGCATAACGGTACTATTCAAGCTAATAATCGAGATGGCGGTGGTTTAGTGGTAACAATAAAACTACCTTATTGGCGAAAGCACTAATAACATTCTGAATTAACAGTTAAAACATACTCTTTCACAAGGCTTTCAAGTGTAATTTTATCATAACCAGTAAAATTCAAATTTTTCATAATTGTTTGTGGATTAGTTTCAAGTATCGCCTTATATTCAGCTATATATTGCTTTGCAATTGGTTTATAAGACCAGTGCCACTCTTCTGGTAAATATCCACCCTTTCTTCCTTCATTAAATGGCTGGCAAAAACCATATTTTGGTAAGTTTTCACGAAGCCATTGATACAAAATAATACCCTTTTTATCATTTTTAAAATATTCAGATGACACGCTGGTAATATCAATATCTGTTCCCCAATGATGTCTTGATGTGCCAGGCATTGAAGATAATTTTAAGATTTCTTCGGCAATTTTTTGTGGCACTTTTAACTTAGGCAATAAGGCGTCCCATTTACGTTGCCAAATGCCATTTTGATACGTGTAATTACGTGTTGCACTCACAACTATAAACGGAATATCTGGATAAGATTTTTTAAAATCGTTATAAGCTTTAATTAGCTGCTGAGTGGGCTCTTTTTGAAGATACATGCCTTTTTTATTTACTGGTAATATTGTTGAATCCAGAGCAATAAAATCGCTGTCTTTTTTCTCATCAAATTGGCCAGTAAGTTTATTTAATGGAATTGATTGTGCCATAGCAAATGTTGAACATAAAAGTAGAGTTAAAGTTTGAGTAAAATTGGCAATTGTTTTTATTATTTTTTTCATCATTCAAATTGTAATTAATATTATATTAGCCAGATAAGGTGAAAAACAGTATAATCCTTTCCCTAAAAATTGAAATAGCCATAATGTGTAAAAACGAGGCAATATGTTAACACCAGCTACACAAAAATCGTCTGGCGATTGTTCAGATGTGACAACCAATCAAAACACCACAAATCCAACCAGCGAAAAAATTAACTTACTTAACTTCACTAGACAACAGTTAAGAGAGTTTTTTATTTCCTTAGGGGAAAAACCATTTAGAGCTGATCAAGTGATGAAATGGATCTATCATTTTGGGATAGATGATTTTGATCTGATGACCGACATCAACAAAAAGCTCCGTGAACAACTAAAAAAATTAGCTGAAATTAAAGCACCTAAAATTGCTCTTGAACAGCGATCATCGGATGGTACCATTAAATGGGCGTTAGATGTGGGTAATAATCAGATGATTGAATCGGTTTATATCCCTGAACGTGATCGAGCAACTTTGTGCGTATCATCACAAGTGGGCTGTGCGCTTGAATGTAAATTCTGTTCAACTGCTCAGCAAGGTTTTAATCGCAATTTAACCGTTTCTGAAATTATTGGCCAGGTTTGGCGAGCATCAAATGCGATTGGTGTTACAGGTAAATTAGCCGATCGGCCTATCACGAATGTTGTTATGATGGGTATGGGTGAACCTTTACTTAATTTATCTAATGTTGCACCAGCAATGGAAATCATGTTAGATGATTTTGGTTATGGTTTATCAAAAAGACGGGTCACACTTTCAACCTCTGGCGTAGTACCGGCATTAGATAAATTGGCAGGAATGATTGATGTTGCTTTAGCTATTTCACTTCATGCACCAAATGATGAAATCCGAAGTGAAATTATGCCAATCAACCAAAAATATAATATGGCAATGCTACGTGATTCAATTTTACGTTATCTATCAACATCAAATGCTAATCACGGTAAGGTGACAATTGAATATGTTTTACTCAATCAAATCAATGATAGTGTTGAACATGCGCATGAACTGGCAAAATTCTTAAAAAATGTGCCTAGTAAGATCAATTTAATTCCATGGAATCCATTCCCTGGAGCACCTTATTCTCGTTGTTCAAATACCCGAATTGATCGCTTTATGAAAACATTAATGGGTTATGGATTTACGGTTATTGTTCGTAAAACACGCGGTGATGATATTGATGCGGCTTGCGGGCAACTTGCTGGAGAAGTGGTTGATCGTACTAAACGCACACTGTATAAGAAACAAAACCTTATTCAACAATAAAAAGGAGTTGTGGATGAAAGGCGTATTAATTGCATTAATTAGTATGTTAATACTAGCTGGCTGTCAAACAAATGCTCGTGAAGAATTTGATCCTGAAGCAGCGGCACTCGCTAGAATGCGATTGGGGTTAGGCTACTTAGCTAAAGCCAATGAATCCGAGGATAATGTTAAAGCTGCACATTATAATCTAAAATTAGCCGCTCAGTATTCACCCAATAATCCACAAGTGATGCTGGCAATGGCAATGTTTGATCAGCATGTTGGTGAATATAATGAAGCAGAAATGATCTACAAACGTATTACATTAATGCAACCTGGTAATGGCTTATTTCATGTCCATTATGGCTCCTTTTTATGTGGCAGGAATCGTTATCAAGAAGCCAAAGAACAATTTAGCAAAAGCCTAGAATTTGATCGACACCGCTGGAAAGCCGATACCTACGAGCAATATGGTTATTGTGCGATTCAAAATGGAGATACAAAAACGGCAGATCTTATGTTCAAACAACTTTTTGAATATGATTCAAACCGCCGAAATAATGTAATAAAAACAGCAGAATTTTATAAAAACAAAGGCGATAAAAAGATAGCTAACTATCTATTTTTAATATCAAAAAAATAAATTATAAAAATTAAAATAAAAATCATTAGAAGCAAGAGTAAATATCATGAGTTTTTGGGCTATTTTATTATTAGCATTAGCCATGTCGACTGATGCATTTGCGGTAGCGGTTTGTCGTGGCGTTTCGCTTAAATCAACACCCTTTTTCGGTGCATTAAAAGTAGGCGTTTTATTTGGCTTTATCGAAGCTATTACCCCTATACTAGGCTGGTTTATTGGCTATATTGCACTTCAATATATTGAAAACTGGGATCATTGGATCATTTTTGCCGTCATGCTTTTGTTAGGTCTTAATATGATTTATCATAGTTTTAAAGAAGAAAACGATGAAAATGACGACCAAAAACCCCTCTCCTCAAAATCATTTCTAATATTAGTCCTTACGGCTATTTCAACTAGTATTGATGCTTTTGCAATTGGTGTTGGATTAGCCCTTGCTAGTGTCAATATCTACTTCGCATCAACAATGATCGGGTTAGCGACTTGTATTATGGTTACCCTTGGGTTATTGCTAGGTAAAAAAATTGGTTGTTTAATTGGGAAAAAAGCATCATTTATTGGCGGTATAGTGCTTATCATCATTGGTTCAATAACACTTTACCAGCACTTAACAAGTTAATTTTGAATATTTTATATAATCAATCGCTTTAGGTATAAAAAAACCACTCACATAACGGAGTGGTTTTTATTAGGAGAAACAGCAGAATTACATCATTCCGCCCATTCCACCCATGCCGCCCATACCTGCAGCAGCACCT
>CALYPO010000074.1 GCA_945276085.1 uncultured Gilliamella sp. | reverse complement strand
TATTGATATAAGTTGGATAATATGTTGTGAGTTTCATTATTTTCTACCATTAAAAGATAAACAGTAGTGCAATAATAATACAAAAATTTATAATGTAAACTCTTTTGTTTCAAAAAAGTTTACATTATTCTTTAATCTATTTAAACAAATAGTGACGTTATACTAAGTAAGGGTTAGTCATTCGTTCATTACCAAAGCTCGACATCGGGCCATGACCAGGTACAAAGATAAAATCGTCGCCTAATGGAAAGAGTTTATGGGTAATTGATGAGATCAGATCTGCATGATTTCCGCGAGGAAAGTCGGTTCGTCCAATACTGCTTTTGAACAGCACATCACCCACAAACGCAATTTTATCTTGTTTGTTAATAAATACGATATGGCCCGGAGTATGACCTGGGCAGAATAAAACATCTAAAGTGACATTTCCTACTTTTATTTGTTCACCTTCGGTTAACCAGCGATCGGGTAAAAAGCTATCAATGTGAGGAAAACCAAATTGTATGCATTGTTGTGGTAAGCCTGACAGTAAAAATTCATCTTCTTGGCTAGGGCCAATAATTTTAACGTTATAGTGTTTAGCTAATTCCACCGCTGCACCAACATGATCTAAATGACCGTGGGTAAGCAGTATTTGTTTAATATCTACATTAAGCTTTTCAACTGCTTTTTTTAGTAGTTCTGGCTCACCACCTGGATCGATAAATGCGGCTTGATTTGTTTCATCACACCAAATAATGCTACAGTTTTCTTGAAAAGCTGTAACGGGAATGATTTGATACTGAAACATATTGTTATCTCCTTGTTGTTTAGTGCCGAGCCGTTAAATTTTGACCATCTTCTTTTGTTAATTGTGCAAAGATTATGCTTGATAGCATAGTGACAACACCTAGTATAACAAAGGATAGCTGAAATGCGTGAATAGTCGTTGTTGAGTTGCTAAATAATCTAACCAATACCGCACCAAAGCCAGTACCAAAACTGATAGCTAATTGTTGATTGACCGCCATTAAACTATTGCCACTGCTAGTGTTTTCGCCTTGTAGGTTAGCTAAAGTTATACTATTCATTGAGGTAAATTGCATTGAGTTAACGCCACCAATACAAAATAGTAAAATACCTAATATGACTAGTGGTGTGGTTAGATTTAATAATGACAGTAAAAGAATCAATATTCCCGCTAAAATAGTATTTGCAACCAACACAAAACGATAGCCTAATCGAGCCAATAATTTGGTAATAAAAAAGCGTGTAAAAATTGAAGCGATCGCCATTGGTACTAACATCATTCCGGCAAACATGGCTGAATAGCCAAATCCAACCTGTAAAAATAACGGAATAAGAAAAGGTACACCTGAAATACCTAAGCGACAAACTAAATTCCCGATAATGCCAATTTTGAATGTACGGATATTGAATAATGAGAGTGGAAACAGCGGTGCTTGTCTCTTTTTGGCGTAGCTACGATAAATAAAGAGAAATACGATGCTAATAATAGCAAGCGATAGCGGTAAATAATATTGTTGGCCTTCATTTAAACATTCAATACTCAGCGTCGCGCTGATGAAGGTAATAACAATAAAAATAAATCCAAATGCGTCAAAAGGCATGTGTTCACCTTTTAGGTTCGGCATATATTTTAAGCTGACAAGTACGCCTAAAATACCAATGGGCAAATTAATCAAAAAGACCCAATGCCAACTTACCATATCAACCAAATAACCACCTAAAACAGGTCCGAGTACCGGTCCAATTAATCCGGGAATGGTGGCAGTATTTAATGCGGATAAAAACTCATTACGTTTAAAAGCCTTAATTAAAACCAAACGGGAAACGGGGACCATCATTGAGCCACCAATGCCTTGAATTACTCTTGATATATCTAAGAATATTAACGAATTAGATAGCGCACAAAGCAATGATCCTAATGTAAAGAGTGCGACCGCCATGACAAACACGTTTTTGGTACCAAATTTGTCAGATAAAAACCCACTTACCGGAATAAATAGTGCCAAGGTTAATGCGTAACAAATTACCGCTGATTGCATATTTAATGGCGATTCATTGAGATCTTTAGCCATGGTTGGCAGCGCAGTATTTAAAATCGAGGTATCAAGCGATTGCATAAAAAAAGCAAAGGCTGCAATCCAAGGTAATATTCGATAGACAAAAGGAGGTAATTCGCGATTCATTTTATTCAGCCTAATATTATTAAATTGCACGAACGATATGCTTAGCGCTAAGATTATGCTCTCTTACCTTTATGATTGGGTAAGAGAGCCCATGAATGCTATTTTATGATAATTAATTATTAGCTTTTTTCTTATCTTTAACCGGTTTGCCTTGCCAATAACCCGCCAAGAGTGAGCCAGAAATATTGTGCCAAACAGAAAATACCGCAGCTGGCAGTGCTGATAAAGCTGAAAAATAGGTGGTACCCAGTGTTGCAGCTAACGCTGAGTTTTGCATTCCCACTTCTAAAGACATGGTTCGGCAGGTCGATTCATCAAATCCAAATAAACGTCCTCCCCAATAACCACCTAACAAACCAATTCCATTATGGATGATTACGGCAAAAATGACCGTTATACCGACTTGACCAATGAGCGCATGACTACCCGCTACCACTATGCAAATAATTAATAAAATACATAACATTGAGAGTAATGGTAGGAAGCGCTCACATTTTTTTACTACTGAATATAAAAAGTGGTGAACAATTAATCCCAATAATATTGGAACAAGTACGATTTGGACAATATGCACTAACATATCCCAGACGGGTACTTCAACAGTGGTGCCGACTAATAGTAGTGTAAGTAGCGGGGTGACCACGACACCAACAAGTGTTGATACTGATGAGATGGTGACCGATAAAGCCACATCACCCTTAGCCAGATAAATCATTACATTCGAGGCGGTTCCACTCGCAACACTACCAACTAAAACCATGCCAACTAATAACTCAGGTCGCATGGTAAATAATTTAGATAAGATCAATGCGGTTAGTGGCATAACAATATAATGCAGTAGGGTGCAAATTATTACCGCTTTAGGTTTGGTAACGACGCGTTTAAAATCATCAATACTTAACGTTACGCCCATGGTAAACATGACAAACATTAATAGTTGTGATGTATGAGGGCGAATTGGAAGGAATGCGTTAGGTAAAAAATAGGCGATTATTGCGCAAAGCACTGCCCATAGAGGAAATAATCGAGTAAGTGAAATAAGGGATTGCACAAATAACTGACTATAGCGTCGAGACATAAGCACCACCTTGTGGCTGAATAATTTTTTAATAATTATATGGTTAAGTTTGATTTAGTATTTCCATTTTATTGATTCTATTAAATAGCGTCAAGGTATTTGTTAGAATTGTGTCGCGTATTTCTATCGGATTTTCAGGACGTAATTGACAAAGAATCTTAAAAATATCGACAATATTTTCTGGTCGATTGATTTGTCCTTGCCGGCCACTTAACGGCATGTCAGGTGCATCGGTTTCTAACACTAAACTTTCGAGCGGTAATTTGGCGATGGTTTGACGAGTTTTATTGGCTCGCGCATAGCTTATTACGCCACCCACACCAATGTAATAGCCTAATTTAACAAATTGCATGGCTTGTTGATAACTTCCAGAAAAACCGTGGATCACGCCACGACAGGGTAAATTGGCTTGATGTAATTCATGATAGATAACATCGTGTGTTTTGCGGGAATGGACTAAAACCGGTAGATCAAAGCGCTTGGCTATAGTCAATTGTGCTCGGAAAAAATCAAGTTGCTGTTGCCACGCAATCGAGTTGTCATAACGATCCAAACCGATTTCGCCAATAGCGACTATTTTTTTTGAGTGAGTACTAACTTTATCTACTAATATTTCAAGGTCAGTAGGGGAGTGTTGATATATAGGATGTAGGCCAAGTGCAGCATAAAGTTCATGATACTGTCCGCTGAGTTGCAAAATTTGGCTAAAATGATCAGCACATACGGCCGGAATAATTAAACCAGTAATCTGAGCTTGGCGAATGTGGTTGATTGAATTATCTAAATCGGTAACAAAAGCAGGAAAATTGAAATGGCAATGTGTATCAATAAACATAATGCCTCCTATTCTTCGACTTGATGTAATAATACCGGTAATAAAAATCGCTGAGCAAGATGGGTTATTTGCTCAATTAATTCATTGTTCAACTCAGGGTATAATCTTGCGTAATAACTATCACATTCAGCGGAGTGAAATTGTCCACCTTGCCATGCATTTAATAATTTACTGATGGCTTTTTCACTCGGCTCAATTTCTGCTGTTTTTGGATTATATGCGGTAATTAACCAACTCCATGCACTTTGTAATGGTAACAACATCGGTTGATTAATACCTTGTATATAACCGTCAACCAAATCAGTTAATATTGCTAAAGCTTGGTTAGCATCAATGTGTGAAAAACGCCATTGATTGTCTTCTCGCCCATATAATCGACTTTGGCTTTTATCTGTATTTAAAATACAATAAATTAAATGGTCAATCCATAATGATATACCATCACGAATAGAGAGATTAGTCGGTCGCCAAGTTAAAATGCCATCTTGTTGAATATGAGTTAACCATCCTTGTAATTGATAATGTTGTTTATCTATCGAAATGGTTAAATTCACCTCTGACGTTGAAAGATCGGTTCGCTCTTTAATGATTTTGTTGGCTAATGGCTGTAATAATTCACATTGTTCATCATAAATAATCTCACCAAAAGCCCCATCTGGTAATTCACCCGTCAATGTCAGGCGTTGATACAAATTATCAGTTGAGTCCTTAGTGATCATCTCATTTAGAATCTGTAAATTGAGTTGATAGCGTTTCAAGCTATCTAGGCTAAAGTTTTCGGCATCGGGTAATGTATCATCTAAATAATTGATATAAAAATTAAAGCGTTTTTGTAAAAAGAATCGAATAGAGTGTTGATAAAATCGCTTTAGTTCATCCAAATTGATGTTATCAACAACCATATTGGTGATATCACTGATAAATGATTGGCTTTCCCCTGCTTTTAACGCTGCTGGTAACCACTCATCGGCATAACTTCTTGGCTCATTTAAGAAATTTAGCGGATTAAATGGGGTGCGGGTATGCAATGTTTTTAATTTATCTATTAGATGATTTTTTTTAGTGGAATTTTCATCCGTTGCATAATACTGCACAATATAATCCCAAAGTTCATCAACCAATACCGATGGATAACGTTCGCTATCATCTTTCATATCACGGCCAATATAACTGATATAGAGTTGATTTTGTGCCGATAAAATAGCTTCTAAAAATAGATAACGATCATCAATGCGTCGACTACGATCGCCGCGTCTTGGATTTTGTGCAATTAAATCAAAATCTAAAGGTAATGATGTTCTTGGGTAGTCACCATCGTTCATACCTAATAAGCAAACCAATTTAAACGGAATAGAACGCATTGGCATCATGGTACAAAAGTTTATTTTACCAACTAAGAATCGATGCGCTAAGTGGTTTTGTTCCAATCGGGTTTGCATAGCATCATGTAAGACGGTTATCGAAATATTGTCGGTAAAATTGGCATTTAAACCACTGCTGATCAGTTTTTCCCACTCTTCTTGGATCATGAGTAAAATTGATTCGCGCGATGTATTGCTAACAAAAAAGTCAGTGATAAGCTCAATACAGCAACTTTGCCATTCAGATAACGGTTTGTCTTCACTTAAAATATTTAGCCATTTACGTACAGATTTTATAAATTCTGCTAATTGGCCAATTAATTCGGCAT
Source organism: uncultured Gilliamella sp. (assembly GCA_945276085.1). GTDB lineage: Bacteria > Pseudomonadota > Gammaproteobacteria > Enterobacterales > Orbaceae > Gilliamella. The sequence continues at coordinate 1,551 of CALYPO010000074.1, read as the reverse complement.
CTAATCCTGTAGCCCCATCATAAGGTAATATCTGTTGCCAGCCACCTTGTTCACTATTCATGGTATAACCAAGTAGTAAGCGCTCAATACCAAATAGCCAACTGTGAGCATTTTCGAGACCAAAACGAATGCCAGACTCAATAATCCAAGTATGTAATAAAGTTAGTTGTGGCTCACTTATGGCAAATTTTTCAGCAATTGCTGGGATTTCTAGCAGGTTAAATAACTCTTCGGCAGTAAAGCGGCTTTCAGTAAAGTTTAAAATAGCAAAAAATCCTTGCACAATTGGATCGATGTTACGCGCTTTTTGATCGGAAATGGTAAATGGTAAATGACGTTGTCCTTCAGCATTACCAAATACGGATCGAATATAAGGTACATACTTATCAATATCTGAAACCATGACAATACAATCACGTAATTCCAGTGTTGGATCAGCATCAAATGCCGATAATAGATAATCATAAAGTACTTCGACTTCCCGCTGTTCGCTATGACAAGCATGAAATGTTATCGATCTATCTTGGTTATCGATTTCATCTACTGGTGCTTCACGGTAGAGCTCTAAAATATCTTGCTGAATAGCATGTAATAGACAATTACGTTCATTGTCGACAAAGAGATCAATATCCTGCTTATTTTGAAACTCTTGCAATAAAAATAGGTTATCTCGTCCCAATTTTCCCCACGATGTCAGTAGTGGGTTTTGTGTATCCGATATTTCAACAATATCTCCCCAATACCATTTACAAGGGTTGTTAAACATGAGGTGAACGTCTATATGTTGTCCAAGTGCGGATAATAGTGATAGATAAATTGGGGGCAAAGAGGTGATGCCAAAAATATAAATCCGCTTAGGTAAATTGTTTAATCGGGCGCGATCAAAGTCACTATCTAACATAATCTCTAACATTTGTTGATAAATGTTAGCACGATGATAGGGTTGGCTAATCGAGATGAGTTGACGCCATAATTCCGCTTGCCACTTCTCATCCGGATGGTTGTTCAATTCAGTGACTGTTTGATTGGCTTCCCATTTGGCTAGCCAGTCTGGGCGATAAACTAAATACTGGTCAAATAATTTTGCTATGCGAGTTGCTAATTGGTACTGTTTTCGTTCTTCTTTATCAATATCAAGATAATATTTGATTGTTTCAAATTCTGGCCGCTCAATAATTTTTGGCAATAGATAATATAAACGCCAAGTCATTGATTCGACATTATAACTATTTTCAATTGGTGCCTCAGGCAGAAGGGCTTGGTATAACTGCCAAATAAATTGACTCGGAAAGGGAAAATCAACATTAGCCACAATACCAAGATCGTTAGCCAATTCAATTTGTAACCACTGCGCCATCCCTTGGCTTTGCACAATGACCATATCAGGTGTAAACACTTGCTCTAAGGGGTCTCTGCGCATTAATTCGCTGACTAATGATTTGAGTAAATCGACTTGATTAGAATGATAAATAGTAAACATGGTTACATTAGTTTTAATATAATTAAATTGATTATCGCCGATTGTTATTAATAAATCCAGTTACGTATAGG
>CALYPO010000073.1 GCA_945276085.1 uncultured Gilliamella sp. | reverse complement strand
ATGATGCGACGGAAAGCTCACGTCCATTGAGCGTCGCATCACCTACTCCATATACACCCTCATCTGTTGTAATTTTTAATGTGACAAAGTTTCTGCCAGGACTACAAACAAAAACGTCTGCTTTTACGATTTTCATTGAATACCTCATAATTAATTTGTGTAGCAACAAATTAATCGATTAAATACTACCATACAAGTAGAGTTGTATGTATTTGTGATTACTGTCACAAAAAGAGACTCAATTTAGTAAAAATTCAAGGAAAGCTAACTGGTTGATATCAAAAAATAAGAGTGAAAATAAAACATCAATTGAAAAGAACATCTCTTTTTTTAAAAGTTGTTTGTATAATGAAGGCTCGCATGTGATTTTTGATTAACGCAAATTTGTAATAACGTTAATGACTGATAAAAAGTGGATACTATTTTGATTTTACTCATTGATAACTATGATTCTTTCACTTTTAATATTTACGACTACTTGTGCCGAGTGGGTGCTAATGTAAAAGTAATTAAAAACGATGAAATGTCGATTACTGAATTAAAACAACTCGATTTTACTAAAATCGTTATTTCACCAGGACCCGGGACACCGAATCAGGCAGGCATATCACTTGAGGTTATTGCCGAATTTTCTAATACCTGTCCAATACTTGGAATTTGTCTTGGTCACCAAGCTATTGCCCAATACTATGGGTATCAAATTGGAAAAGCGCCACAACCAATGCATGGCAAAATTGATAAAATAGTTCATGATGGTCAAGGGTTATTTAAAGACATTAAAAACCCCTTATCAGTTGTTCGTTACCACTCCTTAATTGCCTATGATAATTTACCTTTAGATAAATCCCCTCTTATGATTACTGCGCGCAATAAACAAGGAATAATTATGGGATTACGTCATAAAATATTACCTATCGAATCCGTGCAATTCCATCCTGAAGCAATTAAAACTGAGTTTGGTTTACAAATCATTTATAATTTTGTACATAGGTAAATAATAACATGAGAATATATATCGACTTCGAAGGTCAGCATAAGTATTTTTGCAACCCAATCTCGATAATAAAGACTAATGATACCTCATTAGTCAATCAACATTTACAGGAGATCGAAGGATTTATCCAACAAGGCTATTATGCTGTTGGTTATTTAGCTTATGAAGCAGCGATGGGATTAAATCAATCAAATCAAACCAAAATTAATCGCCATAATAACCAAGATTTACCTTTACTGTTATTTGGTATTTTTGATCAGTATTCCAGTGTTGAGTCTTTACCATGTCAAGATTACACCCCACAATCACTTGAATTGATGAGTGACACTACAATTAATGAATATCAACAAAAGATCAATTATATCCGTGAACAAATTGAATTGGGCAATACCTATCAAACTAACTATACGATTGCATTTAAAGCACCTTTTACACAATCACCCCTTGATTACTATCATTTTTTACAAAAAAATAATTTTGCCAATTATTGTGCATATTTAGAATTTGATGATTATCACATTTTATCGATATCGCCCGAGCTATTTTTTAAAATAGAAAACAGATTAATAACCACAAAACCGATGAAAGGGACAACGAAACGAGGGATAAATCAGCAACAAGATGCCCAACAATTATCGCAATTAATGTCAGAAAAAAATCTCGCTGAAAATATGATGATAGTCGATCTGCTGCGCAATGATTTAAGTCAAATATCAGAGCCAGGATCTGTCACTGTTCCTCAATTATTTACTGCAGAAAAATATCCAACTGTTTGGCAATTAACTTCAACAATTCAGGGAAGATTAAAAGAAAATATTCGGTTATATCAGATTTTTCAAGCTATCTTTCCTTGTGGTTCAATCACTGGTGCACCAAAAACAAGTACTATGCAAATTATTGCCAATATTGAAAATTCACCACGTGGGGTTTACTGTGGCACAATCGGCTATATTAATCCATATATGCAGCAAGCAACATTTAATATACCAATACGAACATTAACTATTCATAATCAACAAATGAGTTATGGCGTTGGGGGTGGAATTACATGGGATTCAACCGCAGAAGATGAGTACGACGAAATCCTCGCTAAAACAGCTATATTAACCCGTAAATCATCAATTCCTGATGCGATTATTGAATCTTTGTTACTTGAAGAAGGCCAATTTTTTTTATTAGAAGAGCATTTAGCTAGACTTGCTGATTCTGCTAATTATTTTGATGTTCAATGTGATACAAAATCAATAGAATTTCAGCTCGTTGAGTTAGCAAATCGGTATCGCAAAGGTAACTATAAAGTCAGGTTGTTATTGAAAATTGAGGACGGTAGTTATCACTTAGATATTGATAAAATTGATTATGGTATGCCGTTAAATAAAATAACGTTGGCGCCAAAGTGTGTCAATAGCAATAATGTTTATCTGTACCACAAAACAACGAACAGGCAACATTTTGTGCATATTACTAAAGGACATGAGTATATTAATTTTAATGAAAAAGACGAAATTACCGAATTCGTTAATGGCAATATTGCCTTATTTATCAATCAACAGTGGGTTACCCCTGTTGTCAGTTCGGGGTTATTGCCCGGAACGATGCGGCAATATTATATAAACAATCACCATTTGGTAGAACAAGTCATCACTAAAGCCCACCTATTAAAAGCACAAAAAATTGCTTTTATAAATAGTGTGCGTAAATGGGTGGAAATAGATAATGAAGTATTTAATCAATTCAAACACAATTTAACTTAAATAACGATTCATATTCCGTCATATTACTGACGGAATATGAATTTTTAAATTAACGCGTGATTGAATTAGCAAAATCTTGTTCTTCTTCTTGCCAACCTTTAGATAACGCTTTAACCAATGCATCATAACCATTGGTCATAAGAGCAACATGGCGTTCAAAGGGTTTTGTCTCAATGTTATTATGACTATCTGTTATAACCCATCTTCCTTTGATAAGGGCATCGCCTGAATAACTACCATGAAAACCGTCAATAAAGAGTTTTACCGTTAAAGTTGGTGTTGACAGTGATTTACTGGAAACTAAATAATCAGGAAGAAAAACACTTAAGTCTTGAACGACGCGATCTTGAAGTTGTTGCGATAACGTTGATGCCCAAAGATGGTTTGATGCAGTTACATATTTAATATCGTCTGTTTGCAAAACAATTCCAGGCTTATTTAAAAAATTTGCCACATCTACCGTTTCAATCCAAATAAAATGCTGAGTTTTTTTCATTGTGTGTGACGTTTGCTCAGGTAAATCACTCGCTAATTGAAAATAGCTTTTGCTTGGCGCATTAGAAGAACATCCCACTAATAAACTCAGTGATATTGCAACAACAATTGAGATTAGGTGTCGTATTATTTTAACCATCATTTTTTACCTTTAGCTTTAGGTTCTTGATCTTTCTTATTCGGTGCAGAAAAAATCAATGCATTACTTTTATCATTGAGGGTATTAAGTAATGGCGTTAATTCATCCATCATTTGTTGCACTTTTTGTAGACTTTCTTTCATTTGATTATTTAAATCAGAACCTGGTTGTAATCCTTTCATGGTCTCATTTAATGAACGCATTGCCTTTTGAAGATCTTTTGGCATATTTTGCATTTCTTTGCTTGCCATAATTTGATTTATCGAGTTCATTAACCGCTCGCTTGAAGCAAGTGATTTATTAAATTGAGACATCGTGTTATTAAGTGGTAAATTATTAAAATTATCAAGTAATTGTATAATTTTAGCTTGTATTTGAGCAATGCCTGTTGATGTGGTGTCAATCGTATCGTAACCAAATTGTTTTGACTTTTTAACATCATACTTATTTTTTAAATCGGAATAGAAATCCAGATCGATATAAAGTGCACCAGTAAACATATTTGATGTTTTCAAAGATGCCCTTAAGCCATTTTTTTGCTCATCCATAATAAGTGTAGCAATATCTATCTTCTGATCTACAAGTTCCGACAAGCGATCTGGTTCAATCCTTATCAGAACAGGAACTTTTTGATTAAGAATTGAAGATTGTTCTAACATTTCTGGGGTATAAAATGGAACCTTCGAAACTGTTCCTAATCGAATACCATGATATTCGACCGGTGCACCTTCAGAAAGCCCTGATATTGAATCAGAGAGCATAATAAGAAATTCTTTATATTCAGTATACTGTGAATCTTGAATGGATTTTTTATTTTCATATAACTTATATACAGAATATTGCTCAGCAGGTGCGCCTAATTTTGATCCATCCGGTAGATCAAAACTGATGCCGCCAGACAATAAAACATCCAATGAAGGCACATTTAAACTCGCACCCATTGATGATAACGTTAAATTAACACCACCTTCTTTCCAAAAACGTACGTTTTGGGTCACTAATGCATCATAAGGTTGAGTGATAAAAATTTGATATTTCATTTTTCGTGAATTAACATCAAACTGTGATGTTTCAACATTCCCAACACGATAACCATGAAACATAACCGAAGCACCACGAGGAACAACACCATTTTGATCACTTTCTAAATTCAACCGTATACCTTTGATACTAGGGTCAGATAACGGTGGTGTATCTGATAAAATAAAAGGATTATTTTTAAAGCTATGTGTATCATTACCTGATGCTAACTCAATATATACACCTGACAAGATAGTGTTCAAACCGGTAACACCATCTCGACCTATCTCGGGTTTCACAACCCAAAATATTGAATCATTTTTAAGTAATGGTTTCATATCGTTATAGATTCGACCTTTAACCACCACTTGGTTGTAATCATCCGATAGGGTTACTTCATCAACAATACCCACATCGACACTGCGATTTTTGATTACCGTTTTACCTGCAACAATACCACTTGCATCTTTAGCAAGTAAGGTAAATGGGGTGCCACGGTCAGCATAATGAGAATAAATAATCCAAAGCCCAACAACAGCAGTGACAATTGGTATTATCCATATTGCTGAAATAGCTCTGATTTTAATTATTTTTGCTAATTTACTTGTTGTTACCATATTGTTCCTATTATTCTATTTTTTTATTCGATGTACGATCCCAAATTAATCGAGGATCAAAATTTTGTGATGCAATCATGGTAATAATCACCACTGTTGCAAAAAATATTACGCCTATGTCGGGGTAAACACCCATCATTTGCTGATTTCTAACCAAAGAACAGACAACCGATACCACAAAAATATCAATCATTGACCATTTGCCAATAAATTCAACAACTGTATATAGTTTCTTCATTTTTAGACAATTATGTCTATGTTTTTTCTTGGCTGCTAAAGCAAAATAACAAAGCCAGCTAAGCGAAATAATTTTCAAAATCGGAATAACTACACTGGCGATAAAAATGACTAATGCAACCGGTATATCACCTGCTTGCCACATATAAATAACACCATCAAGAATGGTAGAACTTGATGGCGAACCAAAAACAACTGTTATCATAATTCCAAACAAATTAGCTGGAATATAGATAATTAACGATGTCACTAATAAAGCAATAGTCCATTGTATTTTATTTCTATTTCTTGTTTGGCTTTTTTGTTTACAACGAGGACATTTGACATAATGTTCAGGTAAAATCGCTTCACAATAATGACACAGTTTTAAATGCTGACAAATTCCTGTCTTACCTACTTTTAATTCATCACTCGCAAAATTATTGTTATGGATTTCGTTCCAAATCGTTTCTGGTGAAAAAATCACATCAGCTTTTATATAAAAAAAGACAAACAAACAAAAGGCCCAAAAAGTTTCAGTTACACCAATGCTACCGTAACTCATTAACTTAACAAAACTCACCAAAATACCGGTTAAAAATATTTCAGGCATACACCAATGTTGTAATTTTTCATAAGCAATTAATAGATCTCTTTTTCGATATTTTGACAATGGCAATTTAGAACAAAGGACAGTGATAATAGCAAGATTAAAAATAGGAAAAGCTAGAACAAATACAATAAATAACGCAGATAGATAACTGTACCTGTCAAAGAACATAATACTAGGAATATCTAAAATACTCACACCATTAAAATTGCCTACTAAGCGTATATCAATAAAAACAAATCTGCAAGCAATAACAATCATAATCAAAGAACAAACTGCATACATCGTTGCTCTAAATTTCATATTAATATTTTTTTTTATCAACGTTGTGTTGCAGCGAGGACATACGGCTTTGTGTCCTGATGTGACTGGTGAAAGTTCAGTGAGTAAATCACAATTTGAACATAATACGTAATGAGGTTGAGCGATGGTCATTATTTTCCTTAATTACAATAAATAATAGCCTTAATTGATAACGTTTTTTCTAGTTAACATTATATTTCATTAAAAAATTGATTCATTAATTCGAAAACAACTATTGGGAATAATTACTTCAACACACTACATATAATGGTTAAGATGTTTCGCTGCTAATCATAACAAATGGTTTTTTTTTATGAAAGTATTACCTAAGCAAATTGCTACAATTTGATGATAAAATTAAATCTATCCTAACAATAAAACTCTAGTTAACTGTATAAAATTTTAAAAGCCATATTTGATAAAAGTTGAGATACAAGCATCTTTAAACCTAAACTTTACTCTATTATTTCATTATCAATAAGTAAAATATTATCAATTAGTTGCTACTATTAATTAAATGCTTATTAAACATAAAAAAAACTTGATACTGTATAACAATACAGTATAATGTACATCAATATCCTTACTAATCGGAATTTTATAATATGAACGAAAACAAACAACGTGCACTTTCAGCAGCATTAAGTCAAATAGAAAAACAATTTGGTAAAGGTTCAATTATGCGTTTAGGGGATACCCAAACGTTAGATGTTGACGCGGTTTCAACTGGTTCATTAGGGCTTGATATCGCATTAGGAATTGGCGGGCTACCAATGGGTAGAATTGTCGAAATCTTTGGACCAGAATCATCAGGAAAAACTACATTAACTTTATCTGTTATTGCGCAAGCACAAAAAGAAGGGAAAACGTGTGCTTTCATCGATGCTGAGCATGCTTTAGATCCAATTTATGCAGCAAAATTAGGTGTGCAAGTTGATGATTTATTAGTTTCACAACCCGATACCGGCGAACAAGCGCTTGAAATTTGTGATGCATTAGTACGATCTGGTGCTGTAGATGTCATTATCGTCGACTCTGTTGCTGCTCTAACACCAAAAGCAGAGATCGAAGGTGAAATGGGCGACTCTCATATGGGATTACAAGCCCGCTTAATGTCACAAGCATTACGTAAATTAACTGCTAACATTAAAAATGCTAATTGCTTAGTCGTATTTATTAACCAAATTCGTATGAAAATTGGTGTTATGTTTGGTAATCCAGAAACAACAACCGGTGGTAATGCCCTAAAATTCTATGCTTCTGTGCGTTTAGATATCCGTCGCACTGGTGCTGTTAAAGAAGGCGAAGATGTGATTGGTAGTGATACCCGTGTAAAAGTGGTCAAAAACAAAGTGGCGGCGCCATTTAGACAAGCTGAATTCCAAATTCTTTATGGATGTGGTA
>CALYPO010000072.1 GCA_945276085.1 uncultured Gilliamella sp. | reverse complement strand
GGGTGTTGAAATAGTAATAAGGAAGAAGGACTAATATGCTCTATGCAAAAAATAGGGTAACAATTAATGATTTCCTATCAATTTTGAAAACATAAAAAGTTTTAACTTTTTTAAAAAGATATATGACGTTTACTAATAGGAGTTTTTCCGAATAATTTATAAAAATAAGGTAATAGTAATAAAAAAATAATCAATTCTAAAATTCTATTTTAGAATTAAAAACTATTAATTTTAATCAATGTTGGCGAATGATAATTACATTACCCTATAGTTTATATAGACTATTTTGGTTAAACATAAATGGGTTAGAAATACTACATCATGTTTGTTATGATCTTTTGCGCTATCTTAGATAAGATAATGGTATAATAGCCTATACTTTTTTTAATTAGGTTTAAGATATGTCTGCATGGAATATTGCGATTGTTGGTGCGACAGGGCAAGTTGGTTCTGCATTAGTTGAATTGTTACAACAAGATAACTTAGCACAAGCTAATCGATTCGAAATTGAAAATCTTTATTTAGTTGGCAGTGATAATAGTGAAGGCGAAATTGTACGTTTTTCGGGTAAAAATTTAACGGTTGTTGATAGTAATCAAATGGATTGGGGACAATGCCATTTTGCTTTTTTTGTTGCGGGCGTTAAAACCAGTGAAACGTATGCGCAGATAGCAGCACAATCGGGCTGCATTGTGATTGATGCAAGTGGTTATTTTGTCGATGAGGATCATATTCCTTTAGTCGTTCCTAAGGTAAATAATAATGTTTTAACTGAGTATCGTAATGAAAATATCATTGCTGTTGCTAGTGCAACAGTCTGCCAATTATTACGTTGTATTGCACCTTTGACAGATATTGAATTACTTACCAATTTGCATGTTACTAATTTTATTCCATCCTCTTTATATGGTAAATCAGGGGTTGATGAATTAGCGGGGCAAAGTGCTCGGTTGTTAAATGGAATGCCAGTTGAAAATGCCATATTTGATAATCAATTAGCCTTTAATTTGTTACCGATTTCTCATCAAACTGAGCATTTGACACTCAGCGAAAAATCACAAGTAAATCAAATTCGCAAAGTAATGAATAATTATCAATTGCCGGTATCAATTGAATCGATCATTGTTCCAGTTTTTTATGGGCTTGCGCAATCAGTCAATGTGTCAAGTAGTTTACCCATTGAATTAGACATGATGCGTTTTAATGACTATGGCGTCGAAGTGCAACATGATGATTTACCTACCCCTGTTACCGAGGTCAATACTGAATCTGAAGATAAATTAACCATAAAATTAGCTAATCTAAGGCACAGCTATGGTAATTATGAGCAAATTCAATATTGGTCAGTTGCAGATAATATTCGTTATTTAGGCGCATTGATGCTGATAGAGACCCTCGAGATACTCATTAATGACTATCTGTAAAATTGCACTGGGTATTGAGTACGATGGTAGTGACTATTTTGGTTGGCAAAAGCAGCAGTCGCACGACTCTGTTCAAGAAAGGTTAGAAACGGCCTTATCGATTGTCGCTAATGAACCCATTACCGTTTTTTGCGCGGGCAGAACCGATGCCGGTGTGCATGCTACAGGGCAGGTGGTTCATTTTGAAACCCAAGCCCAACGTTCACACGGTGCCTGGACGATGGGGGTGAATTCGCATTTACCAACTAATATTGCTGTGCGGTGGTCACACTCAGTCGATGATAGTTTTCATGCACGATTTAGTGCAACGGCAAGGCGGTATCGTTATGTGATTTATAATCATCGTTATCGACCGGCAATTTTAGCTAAAGGTGTTTCTCATTATTATTTGCCATTGAATGAAACATTAATGCATCAAGCTGCGCAATATTTATTAGGTGAAAATGATTTTACATCATTTAGAGCGGCTCAGTGTCAGTCATTAACCCCTTGGCGTAATATTCATCATATTGAAGTGACAAGGCAAGCTGAATATATTATTGTGGATATCAAAGCGAATGCTTTTGTGCATCATATGGTACGTAATATTGTAGGCAGTTTAATCGAGGTCGGTGCAGGCAATCAGCAGCCACAATGGATTCTTGATTTGCTCAAAGCTAAAGATCGAACACTCGCTGCTGCAACAGCAAAACCGGAAGGGTTGTATTTGGTTCAAGTGGACTATCCATCGAAATATCAGATCCCCAATTCTTTTTTAGGTCCATTATTTTTACATTAAGCATAATTGCTTATAACTAATCCAATTTAACTAAAAAGATGAATGCAATGAATACTGATGATATCAATTCCAGTAAAGATGATAAAAATAAAGAAACAAAAAAATCAAAACTGCATAATATCAAATTGCCACCACACTCTATTGAAGCAGAACAAGCCGTGCTTGGCAGTTTAATGCTTGATAATCAACGATGGGATGTTGTGGCTGAAATGATTACTGAGCGCGATTTTTATTCTCGTCATCATCAATTAATTTTTTCAGAAATGCATACTTTGGTCGGTAAAGGTACGCCGATTGATTTAATTACACTATCGGAAAGTTTAGAAAGTAAGGATATTCTTGCTGATGTTGGCGGATTTGCCTATTTGGCTGAACTTTCAAAAAATACCCCAAGTGCAATTAATGTCGTTGCTTACAGTGATATTATTCGTCAGCAAGCGATTTTACGTGAACTGATTAGCGCATCAAATGATATTGCTGATAACTGTTATGCAACTGAAGGGCGAGATAGTAGCGAAATTTTAGATCTAGCCGAAAGTAAAATATTCCAAATAGCGGAAAGCCGAACAAAACAGGGTGAAGGACCAAAGAGTATTACTGATGTGCTCGAGGCAACGGTTGCCAAAATTGAAGAGCTCTTTCAGCGTCCACACGACGGAGTGACAGGTGTTTCAACCGGATTTATTGATTTAGATAAGAAAACAGCTGGTTTACAACGTTCAGATCTTATTATTATTGCAGCAAGACCATCGATGGGTAAAACGACTTTTGCTATGAATTTGTGTGAAAATGCAGCAATGATGCAAGAAAAGCCTGTGCTGATTTTCAGTTTAGAAATGCCCTCAGAACAGATTATGATGCGTATGTTGGCATCGCTCTCTCGGGTTGATCAAACACGTATTCGAACAGGTCAGCTGAAAGATGATGATTGGGCCAGAATATCGAGTACGATGGGATTGCTTTTAGAGAAAAAAAATATCTATATTGATGATTCATCGGGACTTACCCCTATGGAATTACGCTCAAGAGCAAGACGTATTTATCGTGAACATAAAGGTTTGAGTATGATTATGGTCGACTATTTACAGCTTATGCGTGTTCCTAATATGTCTGAAAATCGAACCTTAGAAATCGCTGAAATTTCACGTTCTTTAAAAGCATTAGCGAAAGAATTACAGATTCCTGTTGTTGCTTTATCACAACTTAATCGTAGTTTGGAACAGCGAGCAGACAAAAGACCGGTTAACTCGGACTTACGTGAGTCAGGTTCCATTGAACAAGATGCCGATGTGATTATGTTTATCTATCGTGATGAAGTTTATAATGAGGCTTCAGAACATAAAGGTATTGCCGAAATTATTTTAGGTAAGCAACGTAATGGTCCTATTGGTAAAGTCAGATTAAAGTTCCAAGGCCAGTTTTCGCGCTTTGATAATTACGCCGATTCAAGTAAATATTTGGATGACGAGTAATTACTTTTATATTGCTAATATAGATGCGCAAATGGTTGATTTTAAACATTTGCGCAAGTTCAGTTAGTTTTGTGTTCTTTTATTAACGACATATCGATAAACCTGTGCTATAACAAAAATAATTGCTTGTAAAATAACAATGCAGGCACTGGTGGATGCGTCTGAATAGTAGCTAATCAATGTGCCTGTCAATGTTGAAAATACCGAAACGATAACAGCAATAATCAACATCAAATCAAAACGTTTAGTGAGTAAAAATGCAGTAATGCCAGGGGAAATTAACATGGCAATCACTAAAATCACCCCAGCAGCTTTGAGTGAACCGACTATGGTTAAAGCAAGAACACTGAGCAAACCATAATGTAATAAGCGAACGGGTAATCCGATCACTTGAGCCTGTATTGCATCAAAGCAATATAGCATAAGATCTCGACGTTTTATAATGATTAAAATTGAAACTGTGGCAGCAATTAAGATGATTTGTTTTAATTCATCGTAACTTGTCCCAAGCACACTGCCAAATAAGATATGATTTAGATGTTGTGATGTGTCGACTTTTGAAAAAAGCACTAAGCCAAAAGCAAACATGCCTGAAAAGACAATGCCCATTACCGTATCTTCTTTAATTCGGCTATGTTCTTTAATGTAGCCAGTTGCCACAGAGCAACATAAGCCAGAAACAAATGCACCAATGATAATTGGAATGCCTGCTAAATAAGCTAACACAATCCCAGGTAATACAGCATGCGAGATGGCATCGCCCATTAATGACCAACCTTTTAAAACCAAAAAGCAAGAAAGTAGTGCACAAACTATACCTGTTGCCATGGCGGCTAAAATAGCACGCTGGATAAGGGGCAAGGTTAATGGATAATAGATAAAATCCCATAATTCTGTCATACATTTGCCCCTTTCTTTAACTTTGATTGTTTTATTTTTCGCTTATTAGAAATTAAGCCTTGTCTAGGTGCAAATAAAAATGCAGTCATAAAAACTAAGGTTTGTAGTGTAACAATTACACCACCGGTTTCACCATTGAGAAAATAGCTAATCCAAGCACCTATTGCACTGGTTGATGCACCAATCACGACCGAAATAATTAATAGATGTGAAAAACGATTCGTTAATAGGTAAGCCGTTGCGCCAGGGGTGACGACCATTGCGATAACTAAAATTGCGCCCACCGTTTGCAAAGCGGCTACTGTGCAAGCACTTAAAATGGTGAAAAAAAGAATTTTTAATTGTAAGGGTTTTAAACCAATTGATCTGGCATGAGTTTCATCAAAGAAAACAACTAACAAATCTTTCCAAAACAACAGTAATAGTATAAATGACACTAAAATAATAATTTGTACTTGCCACATATCACTATCGTCAATGCCAAGAATATTACCAAAAATGATAGTTTGCACATTAACGGAAGTTGGATTGAGTGAAATAATTAACAGGCCGACAGCAAAAAAAGTAGAAAAGATAAAACCAATAATTGCATCTTCTTTTAATCGAGTAATGGTGCGCACAATAATAATGGCCAGTGCGGCAAGTAATCCTGTAAAAAAAGCGCCGACAGAATAGGGTAGCCCAAGTGCATAGGCACCGGCAACACCTGGTACTACTGAGTGGGAAAGTGCATCCCCCATTAGTGACCAGCCTTTTAGCATTAAAAAAGCCGATAAAAACGCACAGGCGGCCCCTACAATGCTACTTACCCAAATGGCTTTAAACATAAAGCTATAAGTAAAAGGTTCAAGTAGGAATTCCATTTATTGTTGTCCTTTTGGTTCATTACCTTGCTGTTCAACAAGTAAATTTTGATGAGGTGAATCATCCTTACCTTCACCATAAAAAATCGCTGCACGTTCGTCATCGGTTAGTATCGATACTTTACGCGGATCTTCGTCTTCATGTAATTGAGCACCAGATAGACTTAAATAACGTAATGCACCACCAAAGGTTGTCATTAAATTCTGAGGAGTAAATGTGGTTTTAGTTGGACCAAATGCCAGAACAGTTTGATTAATCAACACCACCTGATCACAAAATTCAGGCACACTGCCTAAATTATGGGTTGATACTAAAATTAAATGCCCTTCTTTACGTAGCGCTTTAAGCAAATCAATGATTGCATTTTCTGTTTTAACATCAACACCGGTAAAGGGTTCATCTAATAGCAATACTTTTCCTTGCTGAGCCAATGCTCGAGCTAAAAAAACACGTTTTTTTTGCCCACCTGAAAGTTCACCAATCTGTCGATGTTTAAAATCAAGCATATTGACGCGTTCAAGTGCAATATCAACTTGTTTTTTATCTTCCTGACTAGGAATACGAAAAAAAGACATATGCCCGTATCGTCCCATCATCACAACATCAGAAACTAAAACGGGGAAGTCCCAATCAACTTCTTCAGTCTGTGGAACGTAAGCAATGATATTTTGCTTTAATGCCTGCCTTACTGGAATATTATTAAATGTTACGCGTCCTTGAGTTGGTTTGATTATTCCCATAATACTTTTAAACAAAGTCGATTTACCGCTTCCATTTACGCCAACAAGGGCACATATAGTGCCGCCATTGAGCTTAAAACTGGCATCATGAATTGCGGTATGACCATTATTATAAGTCACGGTAATATCATCAACATTTAGGCAAATTTGAGTCATTATTTTTCAAATCCTTTAGCTATTGTTTCAACAGTAACTTTTAATAAATCAATATATGTAGGTACAGGCCCATCTTTTGTTGATAAAGAATCGACGTATAAAACGCCTCCATATTTGGCACCGGTTTCCTTGCTTACTTGTTTTGCTGGTTTATCTGAAATGGTACTTTCGCTAAATAATACAGGAATGTTTTTTGCTTTGACTAAGTCGATAAGATTTTTAACTTGTTTTGGTGTTCCTTGTTGTTCTGCATTAATGGGCCATAAGTAAGCTTCTTTTAGATTATAATCTCGAGCTAGATAGCTAAAAGCCCCTTCACTGGTTACTAACCAACGTTGAGCATCAGGAATTTTAGTTAAACGTTCACGCAGTGGAGCATCAAGCGCTTTTATCTTGGCAATATAGTCAGCTGCATTTTGGTTATAAATATCAGCATGTTTAGGATCATATTTAACAAACGCTGCGCGAATATTTTCTATATAAGTTAAAGCAAGTGTCGGAGACATCCAAGCATGAGGATTTGGGTTACCTTTATAACTACCTTCTTGAATTGGCATCGGTTCAATCCCTTCAGTAACTACAACAGAGGGCACATCTTTAATATCTTCAAAAAAACGTTTAAACCATAATTCTAAGTTAAGACCATTCCATAATACTAAATCAGCAGAAAGGGCTTTAGTAATATCTTGTGGTGTCGGATCGTATTCGTGGATTTCGGCTCCCACTTTTGTAATCGATTCAACATCAGCGGCATCACCGGCGACGTTTTTAGCCATATCTTGGATCACGGTAAAAGTTGTCACGACTTTAAATTTTTTTTCGGCTGCTTGGGCTGAACAAAATAGTCCAGCAATTATAATTAACGATGACAGTATCGTCCTAAATACTGTTTTATTATTGTTATTGAATAAATTAAATTCCATTATCAGCTCCTGTTGTATAACATACTAGAAATCAATTAAATAGTAACAAAGTCGTGAGTTGTTATATCTGATATAATCATTAGAAATAGTTATCTTTTTTTACATAAATATTATTATTTAAATGTTAATGAGAATTATTATCATTTAAATAATAAATGTCAAATTATTTTTACTTAGCGGGAATAAATATTTCACCATTTATCTATATGAATTCATTCTAAATAAAAACGTTGTAAAATAGCAGACTATGTTCTCTATTTGAGCAATAGATGATACGGTAAGAAACTTGCTGATTTATTGAGATAAAAATCACATTCATATGATTTAGAATGTGATTTTTAGTTTTCATATTATAATGC
>CALYPO010000071.1 GCA_945276085.1 uncultured Gilliamella sp. | reverse complement strand
AAAATGTGATTAAACTCACATTTTGTTTAAAAACTAGTTGTCCATAGTTGTACATAGTTGTCTATGGATGTATATTTAACTTAACTAATATTTGGGGTAACCAATGAGTATCAACAAATTTTCTAGCACACCTCTTTATGTACAAGTCAAAGAGTGGATAAGAAATCAGATTTATCGTAATGATTTAAAAGCGGGTGACAGAATCCCGTCGGAAAACGAGATCATGAGCCTACTTTCTGTTAGTCGAGGCACAGTTCGAAAAGCGGTAGAGTTACTGATTAATGAATCTGTGCTGGAACAGATTCAAGGTAAAGGAACGTATGTAAAAGCTGAAAACATCTCTTATCAATTAGGTTATGGACTACAGTCATTTGCCGAATCGTTAGAAATGCAGCACGTCAAGTTCACCACCGAGGTTATCACCAAAAGAGTAGAGAAAGCAAACGAATATATTAGTGGAAAATTACAAGTTCCGCTTAACGCAAATATTTTTTATATGGAAAGGGTAAGAAGCGTCAATGGTGAAAAAATCATGTTTATTGAAAACCGAATCAATTTAGCTTTATGTCCTGAAATAGAGCAGGTCGATTTTACTAAACATAGTTTATTTAACCAAATTGAACGCATTACCCATAAAAAAATAGATCATTCGGACTGCCGTTATTCAGCCCGAGTGGTAGGTAAGGAGCGGGCAGATATATTAAATATTAGTGATATCTCCCCCGTTCTTCATTTAGAGCAATTAGTTTACCTTGATAATGGTCTACCAATCGAGTTTGGTAATGTATGGCTAAAATCAAACGTAAACTACTTGGGGACAACACTTAGACGAAAGTAGGAGTTAGTTATGGCATTAGTCAATGGGTATACTTTATTAGGTGAAGCTAAAAAACAAAAAACATTAGCTGGCGCATTTAATACAACAAATTTGGAAACAACTTTAGCCATATTAGATGCAATTGAAGAGAGCAACATACCAAGCATGGTGCAGATTGCACCGACAAACATCGTGTTATCGGGTTATAAATATATTGTCGATATGGTTCGTAATCGAGCTAGTACCATGAAGACACCATTTTGTCTGCATTTGGATCATGGCAAAACTTTTGAAGATGTTAAGCAAGCGGTTGAGGCTGGTTTTACCTCAATTATGATTGACGGCTCTCATTTACCTTTTGAAGAAAATATTCAATTGACAAAAAAAGTGGTCGATTTTTGTGGTGGATACAACATTCCGGTAGAAGCAGAGTTAGGTGCCATCACCGGTAAAGAGGACGATGAAGTTAATGAAGCCGATCGCAAAACCGATCCTAATCAAGTTCAAGAATTTGTTAAACGAACTGGCTGTGCAACTTTGGCTGTATCAGTTGGTAATGTGCACGGTTTTGAACAACAGCCCAAAATAGACTTTGATTTACTTGGCAAACTATCCGACATTTCCCCCGTATCATTGGTCATCCATGGTGGTTCAGGAATTGATGATCAAACTTTGCAAAAAATTAGCCAATATAATGTTGTTAAACTCAATGTCGGTGGTGATTTGCGTAGAGCTTATATCAGTTCAATTGGTAAACAATATGTCGCTAATAATAATGAATATAATCTTATTAAAGTATTGTTAAAAGCAAAAGGCGATGTGAAGCAAGTTGTTTACAACAAAATACTATCTATGAATTTATTAAACATTCATCGTTAAACTAACGTCATAGGTGGTAAATATGCAATTAGAACAATTGGATGACAATATTATTTTTTTAAACAAAAGCTTTGAAAGCCGAGAAGCAATGTTTGAAGCCATTAGCCATGAATTATTAGCAAATCATTATGTTACAGAACAATACTTACAAAAAGTTATTGAACGAGAAAATGAACATCCAACCGGATTTAAATTAAAAACCCTTAATGTTGCGATGCCTCATGTTGACAGTGAGTTTGTAAAAAAAGATGGCATGTTTGTTGTGACCAGTAAACAAGGCATTATTTTTAAAAATGCCGAAACTGATGAAGACCTCTCCGTCAATATCGTATTTGGTTTACTGTTAAAACAATCCGATACCCACTTAACTTTTTTAATGAAATTAGCATCATCGTTCAGCAATGATCAGATTTTGCAAAAAATAGTTGAAAGTAATAACAAATTTGAAATCAAAAAAATCTTAAAAGATATTTTGAAATAAGGAGCTTTATTATGAAAAAAAGAATCATTTTTGCCTGTACCAGTGGTATTGCAACTTCAACTATTGCAACTGAGAAAGTTAAAAATTATTGTGCCGAGCATGGTATCGAGGTTGAAAACATTCAGTCTGATGTCGCAACTGTACAATCTCAAGACGGTATGGCTGATTTAATTATCGTGACTTCTAAAGTGTCTTATCAATTAGAGAAAACACCAATTATCAATGGCGTACCTTTAATTACCACTATAGGTGAAGAAGAAGTCTTAGCCGAAATCGTTAGGATCTTGCAAGGAGATTGATTATGGCTGATAAGTTACTTGAAGTTGTCCAATATATTTTGGGCTTCGGGCCGACCGTCATGTTACCTGTTGTCATCTTTATAATGGCACTGTGTTTAGGGGTAAAAATAGGGCGGGCAATTCGTTCATCATTAACCATTGGAATGGGCTTTGTTGGTATCTTTGTTATTTTTGACTTGTTAGGAACCAGTCTTGGCAGTGCAACAACTGATTTAGTTGAACATGCCGGAATTGATTTACCCGTCATTGATCTTGGGTGGCCACCGTTAGCAGCAATTGCTTGGGCTTCACCGATTGCCCCTTTTGTAATTCCAATGACCATTATTATCAATATTGTGATGTTAACCGTTAATTGGACTAAAACTGTCGATATTGATTTATGGAATTTCTGGCATTTTACCTTTGTTGGTGCGCTGGTTTATAGCAGTACTGGCAGCTTTGTCTATGGATTGATTATAGCAGGGGTTACTGCCGTGATAACTTTTGTTTTGGCTGACTGGTGTGCGCCTATGATTCAAAAGTATTTTGAGTTACCCGGTATATCACTTCCGACACTATCATCTGTTATCTTCTTTCCTATTGGTGTGTTAGGTAATCTTATCTTAGATAAAATACCGGGATTACAAAAATTGCATGCCGATCCTCAAACGATACAAAAAAGATTTGGTATCTTTGGCGAACCGATGATGATTGGATTTGTCATAGGTGGCGCAATTGGTATAGCGGCGGGTTATGATGTTAAAGGGATTTTAAACTTAGCGATTAATCTTGGTGCTGTCATGTTAATTATGCCAAGAATGGTTAAATTACTCATGGAAGGATTGTTACCATTATCCGATGCAGTGAAGCAATTTTTAAATAAAAAATTTCCTAACCGAAAAAATTTATACATTGGTTTAGATATTGCTGTTGCTGTTGGGCATCCATCGGTGCTTTCTACTGCACTTTTACTTATTCCCGTTGGATTGATTTTATCAATCATATTACCCGGTAATAGGTTATTACCACTTGGCGATTTAACCAATATTTGGGTACCTATTTCCATGGTGGTATTGGCTTGTCGTGGCAATATTGTGAGATCATTTATTATCGGCATACCTTGCTTAATTGTGAATCTTTATGTTGCTTCAGCAGTGGCGCCGATAATTACCAACATTGCAAAAAGTATTAATTTCCCGGTAAAAACCGACGGTGAATTTTCAAGCTTATTAGATGGTGGTAATCCCTACCGTTTTTGGGCAGTGAAAGTATTTGAAGGAAATTATATCGCTTTAGCGTTAATTCCAATAATTTTCATCACTTGTCTTTTATTGTATCGCCACACTAAAAAAACATGGGATCTGGCCTAAAAAAATAACGTATACCCACTATAAATAACACTTTTAATTAAGGTAATGAATTTGATAAGGCAACTTATCGGAATGGAGACAGCTACACTTTTTTTCAAGATGAATAAATTTAACTATATGATTAATTTGTTATTTTATAGTGGGTGTACACTCAATTTGCTTGAAAACTATCGAGCGAAAGGGTAAGTAAGGAGGTTAATATGTACTCGATTGGGATCGATATCGGGACAACAAATTGTAAATTATGTGTTTTTGAATTGCCTTCACTAAAACTGGTTGATAGCGTTGCTTTTCAAACCCCTAAAGTGATTTCAGAATATGGATCGGACTTTGATATTACATCGTTATATAACCAGCTTGAAAAGGCTATCATTACGCTTATTGGTTCATCTTCTCTAGCGCAAAATGTCAAAAATATCGTTATTGCAAGCGTAGGTGAATCAGGTGTACTGATTAATGAAAAAGGTGAGGTGGTAGGCCCGGCAATCACTTGGTATGACACCAGAACTAAGAAAAATGTAGCAGAAATTAATCAAAAATTCACCGATGATGAGCTTTATGCAATTACCGGTATTCCTGTGCATAGTAACTATAGTTTAACTAAAATCTTATGGATTCGAAAAAACATTGATTTGGATATCGATAAAGTTAAATGGTTATGTATTGCCGAATATATTGCTTATAAATTGACTGATGTAAAAAGAGCAGAGCCTTCACTTGCGTCAAGAACGCTGGTTTATGATCTGAAAAATCATTGTTGGTCACAAAAAATTGCGTCAGCTTTTGCGCTCAATCATCTATTTTGCGATCTTGTTCAATCCGGCAAAAATATTGCGAAACTTAAACCAGCGTTGGCCCAAAAACTCAATTGTAGTCAGTCAATCATGGTTTCAATTGGTGGTCATGACCATATGTGTGGTTCGATCGCAGCCGAACTTAAACCGGGTGAAATTCTAAACTCAACCGGCACCACTGAAGGATTACTGTTATTACGTAATCAAGCCAATTTTGACAACGGTTTTTTAGATAGTCATCTATCAAATGGGCAATATGTTATTGATGATTTATATACGCTTTATGCTTCGCTTCCGTCAGCGGGATATAGCATTGAGTGGTTTAAACGATCTTTTTCGGTGAGTGATGATGAATTTAATCAATTAATCGATTCATTGCTTGGCAAACTGACCGATTTACCTTACCTCAAAGCAAACCTATCAATCTTTATTCCGCATTTGCGGGGAAGTGGACCACCTAAGCGTAATATTGATGCCAAAGGGCTTTGGTATGGGTTTGATGAAAACAGCACTTTATCAAATATATTATTGGCTGTTTTTCAAGGATTGTGTTTTGAATTAAAAAATACCTTGACCACTATTGAGCAATTAACCGCAAGCTATCACCCCATAATAAAGGTAATCGGTGCGGCGGCAAAAAATCCACTGTGGTTGCAGTTAAAAGCCGACATTCTTGGTCGAGAAATCATATCGTGTAATATCAAAGAAGCGGTTTGCAAAGGCGCAGTCATGTTAGCCGGATATCAAAATCACTATATT
Organism: uncultured Gilliamella sp.; assembly: GCA_945276085.1. Taxonomy (GTDB): domain Bacteria; phylum Pseudomonadota; class Gammaproteobacteria; order Enterobacterales; family Orbaceae; genus Gilliamella. The sequence goes on along the minus strand of CALYPO010000071.1, from coordinate 2,284 downwards.
GATAAAAATTCAGATAAGCAGAGTGATAACTATATGGTTCGGTATATCCCCAATTTGCAAATAAATCACTATTACAATTCCGTTTTTAAACACTATTACCAGCCATTTTTTGATTTAAAAAACCGTTTAGAATTTCAAAGTAAAAAGGACAATAAAGATGAAAGCGTCAGTATGTTATAAACAAAACGATTTAAGAACAGAGGATCTTCCGATTCCTGATATTTCTGATAATGAAGTATTGATAAAAATGCTCGCCTGTGGTTTGTGTGGTACCGATATTCAAAAAATTAGGGGCGATAGTGTTAATAAGCCTACCGTGCTAGGACATGAAGTAGTCGGTGAGATTGTTAAAAAAGGCCAAAACGTTGATCGTTTTGAGCTGGGCGATAGAGTTATCACCGCAATACATGTTCCTTGTTTTACTTGCCACTATTGTAATAAAGGACATTACACAATTTGTGAGCAATTTAGAACAAATAATATCGATCCCGGTGGTTTTGCCCAATTTATTCGTATTCCCGAATTACATTTAAAGCATTTGACCCATAAGGTTTCCGATAGTGTTACAGATGAAGAAGCTACCTTAATTGAACCTATTGCTTGTTGTTTGCATGGTCTTAAGCAAGCAGATATTAGACCTAATGATAGTGTACTTATTATGGGCGCCGGAACAATCGGCATCTTACATGCGCAGTTAGCCAAAATTAAAGGCGCAAATAAAGTCATTATTAGTGATATGTCTGAATTTAAATTACAAACAGCACTAAAAGTAGGATGTGATTATGCAATTAATATTGCAGAGAAAAATATTTTTGAAGAAGTGAATAAAATTACTCATGGGCAAGGTGTTGATGTCGTTGTTATTGCTGCCGGGGTTTCATCATTAGTGTCTGATGCAATTAATCTGGTAAGAAGGGCGGGGAAAATCATTGTCTTTTCCGGGTTTGATAAAAATAAAATGGTGAATATTGATGCCAGCCGTTTCTTTAAGGATGAAATTAGTATTATCGGCACTTATTCGGTGACACCTTATGAGTTCCCGGAAGCGTTAGATCTGCTTGAGAAGAAAAAACTCAACACTCAAGAAATGATAACCCACGTTTTTCCTTTAGATAAATTAAGCGAAGCGATTGACTTATCGACTGATCCTAAACAATCAGTATTAAAAGTTGTCATAAAAACTGAACTATAACAAGCCAATTACTTTGTTTAAAACAGCACAATCATTGGCAATGATGAGATGAGCAAAATTTAGTATTAATAAGGTAGAACAGATGAAAAAAGTATCGATTATTCTTATTTTAGTTGTGTTGTTGATTAACTTTTATTCTATCAGTTATGGTTTATATTCGAATTTTGCTCATTCTCAATTAGATGTTTTTTCAACACTGCTTTACTTGGTCATACTGTGCTGTATTGCGCTGTTGATTTATTTGATTATCAAAAAAAATCAGAACACGCCAATTTATCTCACTTTTTACTTTTTTCTTTGCTTAATTACCACAACGGTAGAGATTATCTATTTATCTTCACAGCAAATCGGTACAGGTAACAATATGATTTATTTTTTGATCTATTTTTCACTATTTATTTATGTCATCAAATCAATCAGCCTCAAAAAATATTTCTCTACTTCAAAAAATTGAAAGGTAACAACTTTATGTTTAAAAACATCAATCTTTATTTTGTCCGCCATGGTGAAACAAAATGGAATCAATTACAGTTATTTCAAGGATCATCAGATTCTCAACTCACTTTAAATGGTATTAATCAAGCAAAATTAACTGCTAAAGCAGTAGACAAGGTGAATTTTGTTAACGCTTACGTAAGCCCACAAAAGAGGGCTGTTGATACTGCAAAGCTTATTATTAATAACCGAGATATTTCCTTAAAGTTGCATGAAGGATTAAAAGAGATTGATTTTGGTCAATGGGAGGGTAAATTTGTGCCCGATTATTATGCTGACCCAAACTTTATCTATTTACAAACTGATGCCCAAAAATATTCAATAGCTGACAATCAAGGAGAAGATTTTAGAAGTGTATTTATGCGTTCCATACAGGCAATTGACGATATCATAACTGAAAATCATCATGGAAATATTTTAATTGTTTCGCATGGTTCATTGTTAAGACAACTGATTTATGTTCTTACGGGTGGAAATTGGCAAGAACATTTACAAAATACAGAAATTTTAGCAAATACCAGCATTAGCATTATTAATTATAAACAAGATGATATTGACTCGTGTGGTTATTTTACGTTGACATCGATTAATCAAACC
>CALYPO010000070.1 GCA_945276085.1 uncultured Gilliamella sp. | reverse complement strand
CTCAGCTTGGAGGAGATAGCCAAGAAAGCGATATAGATTGGTTTATGTGGAGTGTTATTGTCAACAATTATGCAACACTCCACGAATTAAAAACTGTATATTCACTTGATGATGTTATCGATATGCACCATGTGATAGCAGAAGTTAGATTGGCTGAAAAGCCAAAGGAGAATTAAAGTGCATCTAGAGCAATATTTGATAAAAATTGGTGTTGATATCTCACAGGTAAACAATCTAACTAAAGTCACGACTTTTTTAGAAATCAGTGCAATGAAGTTATCTAACATTGGCAAAGTTATAAATACTACACTTAATAATGCGATTAACGATGCGAGTCAATCTAATGAAAAAGTGGCTGAGTCATCTGAAAAAGCTAAATCTAAATTTGAGATTTTAAAACAAGCTTTAACGAGTATTACGACTGCAGCCAAAAACTATGGGGAAAAAATGATTAGCGCTTTTAACAGCGCTATTGATAAAGCAGAAGAACTTGCTGGCAAAAAAAATCTCTTATTTTCGATTTCAAAAAGTGAACTGGCACAAGTAAAAAAATATAAGATCGAACTTGAGAAGTCCGGTCTTGCGATTGATAGCATAAAAACAAAAATTGCTTTAGGATTATTACCAAGGGTAACTGATCTTGTAATAAGCTTTAATAAATGGCTCAAAGCTAACAAGGAATTGATTGCCAAAGGTATCAACGTTGTAATTAGTGTTGTTTCGAATTTTATTCAAGTTATAAAACATGCTTTTGAATTTATCGATATGATAATTTCTAAGACCATTGGTTGGGAAAATGCCATAATAGCCTTGAGTGTTGCTTGGGCAGTCTTAAATCGTGCTATGCTGTTTAGTCCGATTGGGCTAGTCATCGGTTTGATAGCTGGATTATTGTTGATCATTGATGATTTTATGGTTTTCTTAAAAGGTGGTAAGAGTCAATTTGCTCCATTTTGGCAAGCGTGTATCGACAACATCAAAAATGCAATAACTTGGTGGCAAAATTTAGATAAAAACTGGAAAAGTATTATTTTTGCCGTATTGGGCTATTTGCTTTTATTAGGCGGAAAAATAGCGTGGGTATCAGCTAAAGCTAAATTAATTACCTCAATCTCCAATGCTATTCTAAGTATTGGTAATGCTCTCAAAACGCTTGGAAATTTAGTTAAAATTATTAAAACAATTGGCAGTGCAATAAAAACACTGACGTCTATCATGATAGCTAATCCTATTCTGGCTATTATTACTGCTATCGCTTTGGCTGCTTATCTTATTTACGATAATTGGGATTTTCTTGTTTCCTTTTTTTCTGATTTTTGGAATAAAGTTACTAATTTCTTTAAAAATGGTATAAAAGATATACTCATGTACTTTGGTATGAGTGAAGAAAATGCCGAGAAAACGGTCAATGCAATAGGCGCTACCTTTGACGCAATTTTAGACTTAATTACGGCACCATTTAAGGCTGCTTGGGAATTGGTTAAAAGCTTATTTACAATTTGGACGGATGATAGCACTTCAACAACTGAGAAAATTGGTCAAACCTTTGAAGCAATAACTGATTTTATTACAGCGCCATTTAAAGCTGCTTGGGAATTCATAAAAGGATTATTTGAGATTTGGGGTGTTGATGTCACTTCTTTTATCGATAATTTAGGAAAGACGTTTTCTGGTATTCTTGACTGTATTACGCAACCTTTTAAAGATGGTTTGAAATGGATTGAAGACAAGTTTTTTGCTGTCATCGATAAGATGAAAAGTAAAATAAAAGGTGTACTTTCTTTTTTTGGTTTTGGTAGTGATAAAGATGAACAAGCTCAAGAAGAAAATCTTAAAGCCACGAATTATTCCGCAACCCAAAATCTTGCACTCGTAAGTACAGATGTAGCAAAAGCTGGAGGTTTATCTGCATTAAATAAAAACGTCAATAATAACAGTGAAATAATAATTCATAATACAATGAATGTAACTACACCTCAGAATGGTCTCGATCAAGTTTGCAATCTTGTCGACAATGCTGCGAGACGAATCAATGATAATACAGTTACAGCGATGGGGTCTAACTGATGTTTCAATCTATCTTAAACAAATCATCAAAAAATAGTGGGTTAATTGTTACTGACAATTTTGTGTTCAGTTTAGATATTAATACTGTCGAACAGCATACATCAAAATTAAAAGTCACGGAAAATCCCATTGAAAATGGGGCTAATATTGCCGATCATGCAGTTTTAGAACCAAAAGAGATTTCAATAAATGGCCTTATTGTGGGATATGAAAAAAATACTTTCTCGATTGACCATTTTTTGGGAATAGATTTATTCAATTACCCTTTGCCGATGCCAATCAAAACTTTTGCAGCACAAGCGGAAAACATGGTAAATCGATTTGCATCACATTTTCAAACAAGCGCTGAAAGGTTGAATCAAGTCGTGGCCGATTTTCTACCTGAATATCAGTCTCCTATTATAAATAGCTTATTTTCAGATCGTATTGCAGACGCTTACGAAAAATTGCTGGCAATTCAACGGAGTGGTGAACCTGTTATCCTGCAAACTAATGCTAAGCAATATAATAATATGGTTCTAAGTTCTGTGGGTTTGACTCAACAAAAAAATACTTATGGTGAGTTTTCCTTAACGTTTCGAGAAATTTTTATCGTCGAAACGCAAATTGCAAGTGGTCTAAATCAAACGGTTAAAAAACAGAATCTTGGTAAAACACAACCACAGAAAATCGAAGAACTAAAATCTGTTCTTTATAAGATTTTTAGTTGGTTTATTAAGTAATGTAGATAACTTCAAAGCTAAAAAAGTGATTAGTTGTTGGTAAATAAAGAAAATTTGAGAGATTAAGTATGTATATAATTCAGACAACTTATGATGATGTGCTAGAACAAACCTTTACATTATACGATATGAATTTACGATTAACATTAAGATTCAATACGGTATTAGTCGGCTACCAATTTGATTTGTTTGATATTAACAATAATCAATATATTACAACCAATAAAGGACTGTCTGTAGGCAGTCCAGCGCTTATTGAATTTGACCTTCCTTTTGTTTTAGTCCTTTATGACAAATCAGGATTAGGAATTAATGCAATAACGAAAAATGACTTACATAATCGAATGCAATTATTAATTATGACAAAGGATGAATATCGTGAGACAATTCGGGCGAGTTTTAGAACTGAAAATAGGCAATCGTAAAGAAAGTATTGTATTGAACAATCTTAGAGTCACTTTCTCGGTCAACAAAACACTTACTTCCGATCCTAACACCGCTGAAATTTCAATATACAACCTCAACGATTCAAATCGTAATTTAATCAGCACAAAACAATATGATTATGTAGAATTATATGTAAGTTATCAGGATGATGTTTTAAGGATGATTTTTTGTGGCGATATTTTAACGGTGGAAAATCAACTTTCTGAACTGGATATTATCACGACCCTAAGGTGTGCTGATGGTCATAAAGCTTTTACAGAAAAAGTTATTATCAAAACATTAGAAAAAGGACAAACTGACAATGATTTTTTTAATGAAGCGTTAAAAAGTTTTGGTTTAAAAAAAGGCAATGTTAATCTTCCTAATAATAAAGCACTTCCTCGCGGAAAAGTTTTCATGTGTGATACTCGCGAACTTATGCACCAAATAGCAAATAATAATGATGCCGATTGGTCTATTCAGGATGACGAACTGATTGTTATCCCCAAAAGTAAGGCTATTTCAAATCATGAAGGATTTGTTATTTCAAGAACGACGGGCATGATAGGAACGCCTAAAAAGACAGATAAAGGGTTAGAAATAACAACATTATGTAATCCGCATTATAAGATAGGTGCATTAATTCGAGTTGAATCTAAACTCACAGAACTCAATGGAGACTATAAAATTAAAGCGCTACAACATAGTGGGGATCTATATGGGAATAACTGGCAAAGCAAATTACAGTGTATTTTTGGTAACTTCGAAAAAATTTGATTTGTTATCAATTTAGATATAGGATGAGCATCCCAATATAATTTATAAAAGGATGGAAAAATGAAAAAATTACTTGTACTTTTAATGTCTATAACTTTATTAACTGCTTGTGGCGATAAAAAGATTGATGCTTCAACACCTGAAAAATATCAAGAATCATTAGCTGAAGTTGTAAAAGACCTTAACTTCAGTGAAGCGCAATCTTTTACAGCAGCTTTGAGTAAAATTAATATGCAAGCGGCTACTGAAGCAAATTACGATAATAAGAAAATGGAAGAAATCATGAAGCAAAAACTTGATGGTAAAACTGTTTCAGAAGTGATTAAACTTGCTGAGCAAATTAATTAACTCTATTAATGCAATCAAATGAATATTCATGATTAATATCTAAAAAAGATTGCAATTTTTGGAATCAGGTCAGTTTTATGGTTATTGTACCATTGTTTAGATGTTTTAAGTAAAGCTTAGTAAAAACAAAGTTAACACGCTTAATCTAATCAAACATTTTACTGTAATATTAAAGTTAGCAGATATACGCTAACGTTCCCGAAGCTAAAGATTGCAATCTCAACGTAATTTTTTTATTTCCATTCGTTTCAAATATTTTCTAATCTATCAAATCAAAATTAAATTTCTGATATATTTTTATAAAACAATAAGTTATTTTAATTAAAATAATCATTATATCAGTCAATACTAGACAATTACTCTGTAACCAACAATAAATTAACCACCTGCCAAAGGTGGTTTTTTATTGGCTTAAATTCGTAGGTAAATTATGGTTGATACGCTATACCAAGCAATTGAAAATCAAATTAAACGTGCCCAATCAAATATTTATACGGCATTGCCTGCAAAGGTGATAAGTTTTGATGGTCATACAGTGCAATGTAAACCGATGATTAATAGAGTATTAGCAAATGGGGAAGAGATATCGATTCCGCCATTGGTTGATGTTCCTGCACAATTTCCTCACGCCGGCGGTTTTTGTATGACGGTGCCTATCAAAGCAGGTGATGAAGGTCTGGTGGTCTTTTCCAGTCGTTGCATTGATGGCTGGTTTGCATCGGGCGAAGCATCAAAACCGCTTGATAATCGTATGAATGACTTAAGCGATGGTTTTTTTATCGTTGGTTGTAACAGTGTACCTAACAAAATTCCAGATTTTTATCATGATGGCGTATCGATGCAAACAGATGACGGGCAAACTCATATTCGATTAACGGAAGGAACAATCTATATCAAAGGCAATATTGTACATGAAGGAAATAAGCAACAGTTTGGAAACTATGACCAAATCGGTAGTTTCAATCAATCTAACGGCAATACAATTAGTGCCGGCATAATCACTGCACAAGATGTCATAACAAACAAAGGAATTAGTTTGAATACTCATAGACATACAGGTGTGAAAAGCGGCGAAGACACGACAGGAGAGCCAACATGAAAGTAAGAGAGTTAGACAATAATCATGATTGGACATTTGGGCAAGGTTTGGCTAATTATTTACATCAGTCAGATGCAATAGCCCAGTGTGTAAAAACTAAATTATTATCCTTAAAAAAAGATTGGTTTTTGGATCGCAATGACGGTATTGCCTGGTTTGATTATCTTGCTAAAAACCCAAATACTAAACAGTTGGAAATTGATATAAAAAAACAAATTTTCAACATTGAAGGTGTGATTAGTATTGATGAGTTCGATATTTTATTGGATAGCGAGACGCGTGAGTTTCTCATTCAAATTACCTACACAGATAAATTCAACAATTCTAATGAGGCTTCATTTAATGTTACAGATAACAGATAAAGGAATTGTTATTGATGATTTTGACACAATTAAAAATCGTTTAATAACAAGTTTTAAATCGATTTATGGTGAAAATGTCAATTTAGATAGTGATACGCCAGATGGGCAATTGCTCGGTTTATTTTCTCAGGAATTATCGAACATACATCAAGCAGTATCATTTATTATTCAGATGTTAGACCCTTATCAAGCGACTGGGCAGTGGTTGGAACAACGGGCAATGTATGCAGGATTAACCAGAATAACCGCATCATATTCATACATCGATGAAGTCATTTTTAATGGAATGCCAAACACATTGATTCCTCAAAACGCTATTTATGTTGATAAAAACAAAAATAAATGGGTAACAACTGAGCCAATAAAATTAAATGATTTAGGTAGTGCTCGTTCAAAATTTAGGTCGCTAGAGTTAGGTCATTATACCGTTAACGCAATGGATGAATTTACACCGAGCACTATTATCATCGGCATAGATAAAATTACTGCCAACACCCAAAGCTATGGCGGAGTTGATGAAGAAACTGATGCTCAACTATTAAAACGCTTTATGTTATCTCATTCAATCAATAATTATGATGATCGCCAAGGCATACAGTCTGCATTAATGAATATAACCGGTGTGACTAAATGCGTAGTATATGAAAACTATACGAATAAAACGGATGAAAAGGGTGTGCCTGCTCATTCATTTAATGCCGTGATCCTTGGTGGCGATGATGAACAAATAGCAGAGGTGATCACTAAAAAGAAAATTGGCGGTTGTGGACTATTTGGAAAAATTGAGACGATGTATTTATTAGATGAAATACCTCGAAAAGTTCACTTTGATAGACCAAGAAAAGTCGATATCAATGTCTCAATGACAATTGGTCGTTACAAATCTTTTAATGATATCAATTCAGAACAGATTAAAGCTAATTTAAAAAGTCTTGATTTTGAAATTGGTGAAAATGTGTATGCATCTCGCATTATTTCAAGCATTAACTTAGTTGACGGATTTTATATTAAAGAACTCGCTGTAAACAGTGCCAACATTGTCAATATCGATTATCGAGAGTATGCACAGATAACGCATGTTGAGGTGCTAATAGATGAATAGAGAAAAATTCCTCATTTGGCAATATCGTACAAAACCCAAGGCATTAGGCACTATCAGAGCTATCAATAAAGAGACTGGTAACACGTTTAACAATGTCATTCAAATTGCGGATGTTCTCAGCATCAACGACGCGACAGGTTATGCACTTGATTTGATTGGTCGTCATGTTGGCGTCTCGCGTGTGTTACCTTCTGCTATCACCAAAGAATATTTTGGATGGTTAGAAGATAACACAGCATTATCATTTGATATTGGTGAATTTTATCGACATGGCGATGCTTTAACGGCATCTGTTGTATTAAATGATAGCGATTATCGTTTCTTTATTAAGGCAAAAATTACTAAAAATTATCAAAGTGGTGAAATATCAAACATTGTAAAATCAATTAAATTCGTGATTGGCAAACATGGAAATATTATTGATTCCCAAAATATGACAATGAACGTATTAGTTAACAGTGATCAACTCAATTCACTTACTTTGTATGCAATTAGTAAAATGGATATTTTAGCCCGACCTGTTGGTGTTATGTATCAATATATTGTTCTAATTAATAACGAACCGTTTGGATTTTCGCATGACAATGCATCATTCGGTTTTAATTTAGGCAAATTTGTTCGACTTCAAGAAATAGGAACTATTCAATGATTATACAAAAAAAACCAGATTATTTAATCTTTGCAGATTCAGCAAAAAAAGGGGAAGTTACGGATTTTCCTGATGTAAGTCGAGGCTGGGGAATCACCATCGATCAAACCGCTTCGAAACCACCAATGGAATGGATGAATGGCGCATTTAACCGTATTGATAAAAATAT
>CALYPO010000069.1 GCA_945276085.1 uncultured Gilliamella sp. | reverse complement strand
CATCAACTAAGCCCATAACGATAAAGAATTGTGTACGTAACATAGGCATTAATTCTGGTTGACGAGCAGCACCTTCTAAGAATTTACCACCTAATAGACCGATACCAACTGCACCACCGATTGCAGCTAATCCCATCATTATGCCAGCGGCTACAAATAACATACTCATACTATCCATTATATACTCCAGTTTATTATCTAAAAAAAGTTAAAATTAATGATCTTCTGTTGTTGAGGCCATCGCTAAATAGACGATAGTCAACACCATAAAAATAAATGCTTGTAAGGTGATTATCAAAATATGGAAGATAGCCCATGGTAGTGATAATACCCATTGTGACCACCAAGGTAATAATGCTGCTATTAAGATGAAGATAAGTTCACCAGCATACATGTTACCGAAGAGTCGTAATCCTAAAGAAACAGGTTTAGCTAATAAGCTAACAAGTTCAAGGACTAAATTGATTGGTGCAAATGCCCAATGATTAAATGGATGCAAGGTGTATTCTTTAATAAACCCTGAAATCCCTTTATATTTGATTGAATAAATGATGATAAGTGCAAAGACACCGAGTGACATTGACATTGTGATACTCACGTCAGCTGTCGGTACGACTCTTAAATGAGATAGACCTAAATATTGTCCCGCATAAGGTAGGAAATCAACAGGAATTAGATCCATTAAGTTCATTAAAAATACCCAGATAAACACAGTAAGTGCTAAAGGGGCAATGAGTTTATTTTGACCTGTGAACATGTCTTTGACAGTATTATTTACAAATTCAAAGATCATCTCTACCGCACATTGAAGTTTACCTGGTACGCCACTCGTCGCTTTCCTTGCTACACGATGGAAAATCCATAAGAAAAGCACACCAAGTACAATTGAGAAGAACAAGGAATCAAGATTAAAGGTCCAAAAACCAGAACCAACTTGTAAGTTCTCCAGATGGTGTTTTATATAAGCTTGCGGTGAAGCTGGAGAGGAAACTGCCATATAACCCTCTTACCTATTTTAAAAATAAAAACTACAGTTTGTTTTTGCCTTAAAAGGTATAAACAATCACTGCAATAACCGAAGCTATTATTTTAAACCTAATTCCCTATAATAAGTCAACAACTGATTAAAAAAATAAAGAATTTAGACACTTTTTACTAATTTTGTGTAAAGAATAACAGCTTTACCGCTCACTTTATTAGAAATATTGTTCATCAATAGCTTAATTAATGATGAAAAAACAGGCTAATTTGATGCTTTAACTGCATTGGCAATTTGTTCCGCTAATTTTTGCACTTGAGAGTGATTACTACCTTCTACCATTACGCGGATAAGCGGTTCGGTGCCTGATTTGCGTATCAATACCCGACCTTCATTGCCAAGTTGCGTTTCTGCCTGTTCAATTGCAGATTTGACCGCAGCATTGGCTAATGGGTTTCCTGTATAACGAACGTTAATTAATATTTGTGGTAGCATGGTCATGCCTTGACATAATTCAGCGAGTGACATGTTATTTCTTATCATTGCAGCTAGAACTTGTAAGCCTGCAACAATACCATCGCCTGTTGTGGTTTTATCAAGTAAAAGGACATGGCCTGAATTTTCTGCACCTAATCGCCAATTTTTTTCAACCAGCATTTCAAGCACATAACGGTCCCCCACTTTTGCTCGTACAAATGGGATGCCAAGATTTTTAAGGGCGATTTCAAGTCCCATGTTGCTCATCAATGTCCCGACAACGCCACCTTTAAGTTGACCTTGCCTTAAGGCTTCACGAGCAATAATGTAAATAATTAAATCACCATCAATTCTATTGCCTTTATGATCGACCATAATGATGCGGTCACCATCACCATCAAGAGCAAAGCCCAAGTCAGCTTTTTCTTCAAGGACAGTTTTAGTTAATGCTTTTACATCAGTAGCACCACAGTTTTCATTAATATTGACTCCATCCGGTTCGCAACCAATTTTTATTACTTTAGCACCAAGTTCTCGAAGTACTTTTGGGGCAATGTGGTAAGTGGCTCCGTTGGCACAATCCACAACAACTTTTAGTCCTGATAGACTTAAGTCGTGATCAAAGGTGCTTTTACAAAATTCGATGTATCGGCCAGCTGCATCGGTTATTCGGCTTGCTCGGCCAAGTTGTTTTGATTCAACACAGTCGATCTGTTTTTCAAGCTCGGCTTCGATTTCTAATTCAATGGCGTCATCGAGTTTTCGCCCTTCAGTTGAGAAAAATTTAATACCGTTATCATAAAATGGGTTATGGGAGGCCGATATGACTACACCCGCATCAGCCCGAAATGTGCGAGTTAGATAAGCAATGGCAGGTGTTGGCATTGGTCCAGTAAAAGCAGCAGCGACGCCCGCGGAGGCAAATCCTGCTTCTAAAGCCGATTCAAGCATATAACCTGAAATACGAGTATCTTTACCGATGAGGACTTTTTTAACACCATCTTTAGCCAGTACTCGTCCTGCTGCCCAGCCTAACTTGAGGGCGAAATCAGGCGTGATAGGATATTCTCCAACTTTTCCACGAATACCATCTGTCCCAAAATATTTCCGATTAGACATGTTATTTCCTCATACTAAAGTTTTTTATTTGACCAATTGCCTTTCTTATAAGTCGTTTTTTATCCTATAAAAGGAAGCGAAGTAAAATTATTCTCGATTGTCATTAGCAAATTTTAATAATACTTGGCTCTCTTTTATAAAACGTTCAGCATAACTGCCAAACCATTTAGTTACTTCATTAAAATTTTCAATGAATTTAGTTTTATCTCGTTGTTCAATTAATTTAACCATTTGCCCAAAACATTCATAATAGCGTTTGATTAACTCAATATTTTCATCTGACGCCATGATGATATCGGCATAAAGAACGGGATCTTGAGCAAATAAGCGACCAACCATCATTAACTCCAAGCGATAAATAGGTGATGATAAGGTAATTAATTGTTCTAAATCAGCGTGTTCTCGTTGTAAATTTACACCATATGAGAACGAAGTAAAATGGCGTAATGCTTGAATAAACGACATACATTTGTCATGCTCTTTGGCATCAATCGCGCACAAATTGGCTCCCCAAATTCGCATCTGTTCAATTAACCATTGATATTGCTCAGGATATCGACCTTGGCAGTAGACAATGACTTGTTTGGCTAAATTTGGCACGTCCGGACCAAACATTGGATGCAATCCAACCACAGGCCCCGCGTGTTTGGCTAGCATGGCTTGTAAAGGTTTGACTTTGATTGATGTAAAATCGGTTAAAATGCAATCTTTAGGTAATGGCGGTAATTGTTCAATGATTTCGCATGTTTTGTTGATAGGTACTGTAACAATAACGGCAGCGGCATCAGCGACAACTTCGGCTGCTTGATGCATGGTTTTGGAACCTAAGGTTTTAACTTCATAACCTGATAGGGTAAATAGTTTGGCAAATAATCTACCCATTTGTCCATTACCGCCAATGATGACAATCGAGCCTTTGCCGTTGTAAACTTTTTTAAAACCTTTGTCGTTTTCACTGATATAGGATTCACGCATTAATCGGCGTAAAATATCCTCAATTAAGGCGGGTGATATACCTAAATTTTCGGCTTCTTGCTTACGTTTAGCTAACATATCGGCTTCACGTTTAGGATCATAAATCGGAATTCCATGCTCGCTTTTTACCTCACCAACTTCGGCAACTAATGCTAGTCGTTGACTAATTAAAGCTAAAATTGATTTGTCGACTTCATCAATTTTATGACGCAATGAAAGTAATTCCTTAGACATATTGTTGATCCTTTAATCACTAGTTATAGCTTTCGCTGTAATTGCTTAACAGTATAACGTATTTTTGGTAGCATGGGTCAATTGCAAAATTAAATCAAATACAATAAATTTATGATTAAAGTTTTATCTTTTAATATTAATAGTATTCGTATTAGAATCCATCAATTAGCTGCGATTATTGAAAGACATCAGCCCGATATCATTGGTTTACAAGAGACTAAAGTTCATAATGACCAATTTCCAATCGAAGAACTTAAGCAATTTGGCTACCATTTATATTATCACGGTCAAAAAGGTTATTATGGTGTAGCCTTATTGACTAAGCAAAAACCGTTGTCGGTCGAGTGTGGGTTTCCGACCGATGAAGATGGTGCTCAATGTCGATTAATGGTAGCTGAGTTTCCGACTAGCAAAGGTAATTTAACCGTCATTAATGGTTATTTCCCGCAAGGTGAAAGTTTGCATAATGAAATTAAATATCCAGCTAAGCGTAAATTTTATCAAGATTTAGTTGAATATATACAGGATCGACAGCTGAATAGCCAATTATCACTCGTTATGGGTGATATGAATATTTGTCCAACTGATTTAGATATTGGGATTAATGAAAATAACCGCAAACGGTGGTTAAGTGCGGGTAAATGCTCTTTTTTACCTGAAGAGCGTGAATGGATAAATAATTTAATGGCAGCAGGTTATACTGATACTTACCGTCATGCCAATCCAGATACACAGAGATTTTCTTGGTTTGATTATCGTTCCAGAGGTTTTAGTGTAAAAACCGGATTAAGAATCGATCTTATTTTAGCTAGTGAAAAACTTATGCAGTATTGTGGTGAAACCGGTATTGATTACGATATTCGTGGTATGGAAAAACCTTCCGATCATGCGCCAATTTGGGCCGACTTTGATTTAGATTAAACTTGTTAGGATAATAGTATGCACAATAGTTCGATTTTATCGGTAAAAGATCTTAATCAAATAGTTAAAGATCTGCTTTCTGATGCTATTGGGCAAGTTTGGTTAGTTGGTGAAATTTCCAATTTTTCTCGCCCAGCTTCAGGTCATTGGTATTTCACTTTGAAAGATGATATTGCGCAAGTGCGCTGTGCCATGTTTCGTAATAATAATTATCGTACGGGATTTACCCCTCAAAATGGTCAACAAGTTTTAGTTAATGCCTCGGTAACTCTTTATGAAGCACGTGGTGATTATCAATTGGTTATTAATCAATTGCAACCGGCTGGTGCTGGTTTGTTACAACAAAAGTTTGAGCAACTAAAGCAAAAACTGTCAGAAGAAGGATTGTTTGATCCGATTTATAAAAAGTCGTTACCTGATAATATTCGTACGGTTGGAATTATTACTTCGTCAACAGGTGCAGCACTACATGATATTTGTCAGATATTAAACCGGCGCGATCCAAGTCTGAATTTGATTATTTACCCAACGTCGGTACAAGGTACCGAAGCAGCGGCACAAATTGCCAGAATGATTCAAATCGCAAATATTCGCCAAGAATGTGATGTTTTAATTGTTGGGCGAGGAGGGGGATCGCTTGAAGATCTTTGGTCATTTAATGAGGAGCTTTTAGCTAGAGCTATTTTTGCTAGTCAATTACCTATTATTAGTGCTGTTGGTCATGAAGTTGATTTCACCATTGCTGACTTTGTTGCTGATGTGCGCGCAGCTACCCCATCGGCAGCAGCTGAGTTGGTTAGCCGGGATAAGCTAGAGCAGATTAAAAGTTTACAAGTTCAAGAACAATACTTATGTATGGCGATTGATTACTATTTAGTACGTCGACGAGAATTATTAAATAAGCGTTATCAACGATTGCAATCACAACATCCTCAAACTAAATTATCTAAGCAATTAAATCGTTTATTAACTAGTCGTCATGCTTTATTTGAAAATATGCAGCACTATTTATCTAAACAATCCTATCGTCATAATGTGCTGGATAAATATTTGTTACGTGTTTCACCACAACATAAAGTGCTCTATTATGGTCAAAACCTAGAGAGAAAACAGCAACAACTGATTAATCTGGTTCAAAAAAGGTTAACGGATGCTAAGCATGAATTTGTATTAAAAACATCTCAGCTTAATAGTGTTAGTCCACTTGCTACTTTAGATCGTGGTTATTCAGTAACGACTAACCAGCAACAACAAGTGATAAGAACGGTTGAACAAGTGTCTATTGGTGACTTTATTTTAACCCAGCTTAAGACAGGTAAATTAATCAGCCAAATTGTTGAGATAGATAAAAAAAATAAGTAAAACTGCTCTTTTTTCAATAATGTTTAGCTCAACACATTGGATAAAATTGCACCTCAAATAGTATTAAGGATATAATATCTGACATGTTGGAAAATACTAAGAGAATAAAGTGGTTATACATCCTCCAATAGGTATTGATTTAGGTACTACCAATAGTTTAATTTGTGTTTGGCAAAACGGCCAGCCGACACTAATTCCCAATTCAATAGGTGAAGTTGTTACTCCTTCAGCTGTCAGCATTGATGAAGATAATACCATTTTGGTTGGTCATGCGGCTTTATCTCGTTTAACTACTCATCCTAGTCGTAGTGCAGCAGCATTCAAACGTTTTTTAGGTTCAAGTAAAGTTTTTGAGTTGGGCGATCAAAAATTTACCCCAACAGAACTTTCAGCATTAGTTTTAAAATCATTAAAAGCGGATGCTGAAGCTTTCTTGAAACAAGAAATTCGTGATGTCGTGATTTCAGTTCCCGCTTATTTTAATGACGAACAGCGTAAACAAACTCGCTTTGCTGCTGAGCTTGCAGGATTAAACGCAGTCCGTCTAATCAATGAGCCCACCGCTGCTTCAATGGCGTATGGATTACATGAAGAACAATCAGGAAATACGCTGGTTTTTGACTTAGGTGGTGGCACATTTGATGTGACAGTATTGGAATATGCAATGCCAATCATTGAGGTTCATGCATCAGCAGGCGATAACTACTTAGGCGGTGAAGATTTTACTCATGAAATAGTTAAAGCATGTTTGAGTGAATGGGAACTTAAACAAGAAGATATTCCTGTCGATGATTATGCGCGTTTATTGGATTTAGCTGAACAATTAAAATGTAAGCTAAGTGGCGAGCAAATGCATAATTTGACATGGTTTTGGCAAGATAAGCAATGGCAATTTTCATTAAATGAAGTAAGAGCTAAGTCAATTTGGTTGCCATTACTCAATCGATTACGAGCGCCAGTTGAACAAGCATTAAGTGATGCTCGCTTAAAGGCTAATGAACTCGAACATATTGTTTTAGTTGGTGGTTCATCGCAATTAGGTGTGGTTCGTGAGTTAGTGACAAAGTTATTTGGTAAACTGCCTTATCGTCATATCAATCCAACTACTATTGTTGCACAAGGTGCAGCTGTTCAGGCGGCATGTCGTTTGCGAAATGCCGATGTTGAAGAGGTTATTCTAACCGATGTTTGCCCATATACACTTGGTATTGAAATTTCTTCGGGTAATATTAAAGGGTTATTTTCGCCAATTATTGAGCGTAATACGATAGTTCCAACTTCAAAGGTCAAAACGTTTTACACTTCATACCCTCAACAAAAAAGTATTATGCTTTCTGTTTATCAAGGTGAGAATCCAAAGGTTGAAAATAACGTTTTAATTGATGAATTTGAAGTGCCAGTCACACCTATGGAAAAAATACAAGGTATTGATGTTCGCTTTAGTTATGATTTAAATGGTTTGCTTGAAGTCGACGTGGTATTACTTGAAACAGGGGCATTGCATGGTAAAGTGATTGATCACAGTCCGATTGGATTAACCGATAAACAAAAACAAGAAAGCCATGACCGATTAGCGGCACTTAAAATTCATCCTCGTGATGAAATGTTAAATCGTACTTTATTAGCAAGGTTAGAGCGAGCATGGGCACAATCATTGGGTGATGAACGACTACTCATTGGCTCTTATATCGAAGCTTTTATGGAAGTCTTAAATCAGCAAAATCTTGAAGAGATAGAACAGGTTCGAAGCGAAATTGAATCGAATCTTAACGATCTTAATCGATAATCAGATAGATTTA
>CALYPO010000068.1 GCA_945276085.1 uncultured Gilliamella sp. | reverse complement strand
CCATTATTGATACCAAAGACTATCCATTACCGGGTATATCAGAAAAATATCGTGGTCATTTATCACCGTTTGTGTTTAGAACGATAAATAACCGAATTGATGCTTACGTTGAACACTTAAATCGGCACCCAATGACTATTCGTCGCTACTATCGTTGCTTGGATTATTAAGGAGAGCAACAATGGTTGCGGTATTAATCAGTACTCATGGACCTACTGCTCAAAGTCTGATCGTAAGTGCCGAGATGATTTGTGGTAAACAAACCTTATGTGAGGCAGTGCCCTTTTTAATGGGGCAATCGTTAGATGAGTTTCAACAGCAGATTGAAAATCATTTAGCAAGCTTTGCTCAACAAGGTGAGGCAATATTGTGTTTGGTGGATTTAAAAGGCGGAACGCCTTTTAACACACTAACCAGATTAATGGCCAATTATCCAAATCTAGAAATTGTTACTGGGGTGAATATACCCATGTTATTGGCAACATTTATGCTAAGAACACAAATGGCGCTAGATGATTTACTATCAGAACTAATGCAAACAGCTCAACAAAGTATTGAGCACTATAATATGGTGTCAATGACGTCATCAATAATAGAAGATGAAGAGTTTTAAGCTGGTCAGATAAATAATCAATTAATTTAACTTTAATAAGGCAAATATATTTTTAACTCAAATAAAATTATATTTGCTTTTATTCATTACTAGTTATACCTTTTTATCTAAGCCTTGAATTATATATAGAATTAATAGGTAGGTAAATTTGACTATATTAAAAGAGAAAACATTTATCATAATATTGATTCTCTTGTTAAGTAGTATTTGTTGCTGTTGTACAACTAATAATGAATTAACGTTAAAAAAAATCGAAGCGAACGATAAATACCGTTGGATGGAAAATCAGCCACAGTTAATCAGTAATTGGTTATTATCTGAGTCTGAACGAACCGTCAACATACTAGATGCATTACCATGGTCAAAAACTGTCAGTAAACGATTTAATCAATTAACTGATTTTGGTTCTGAACCTAGAATTTCTGATATTCAATATGTAGGCGATAATTGTTTTTATTTCAAACAAACAGCAGATTATCCGTATAATCGCCTTTTTGTTAGAGATCGCTACAATAATGAAAAATTGTTGATAGATCCTCCTATTGGCTATGGTATATATGATTTTTATCCGTCACGTGATGGGCAATATATTGCTTATAGCATTTATGAAAATGGTGCTGAGATATCATCAATAAAAATTATCAATGTAAAAACTAAATCACATCTTAATGATCATATAACTGGCATATCGGATCCAAGCATTATTTGGTCAAATGATAATTTATCTTTTTTTTATAAAAGAAATGATAAATATCAACAAAATAGCCCAAAATCGGGCACAGAAGAGTTATATTTGCACCATCTAAATACTAAGACAAAAGATGATGTCTTAATCTTTAGTAAAAATCAAATAACTGGTTATGACCCCGTTACCGATCAAAATATAGCCTTATCTTTTTCTAGTAATTGGGCTATTGCGTCTATCTCATCTTCTATATCTGGTTATAGTATCGATTTATACCTTACACATTATGATAATCTTAATAATACTAAAGTTCACTGGCAAAAAATCATCGATAGAAAACAAAAAGTTACCAATTTTATTCTAAAAGGTGATTGGTTATATTTAGCTAAATACAATGCGTTGTCTGGTTATACTATTTCGCGCGTGAATTTGAATAAAAATAGCCAATTAGAAGAAAAAATTATGGAATGGCAAAATGGAGATTTGCTCCAATTTGCAGCAAGCAAAGATGCTATTTACTTAGCTTATCATGAGTCAGAAACACCCAAGTTTGTTGCTATTCCTTTTACTGACCCTCATCATGTTAAATTGATTTCTCTTACAAATAGTCAAGAAATAACAGCCATTTTTAGTGATACTGATCGCAAAGAAATATTATTTACTGCTCAAAATTGGACTGTTCCCCCGAAAATATTTACCTATAACCCCGATAATGGATCAATTCAAGATTCAAAAATGATTAATCCCAGTGCTTTTTCGTTTGCAAACTATGAGGCTGAACAACAATGGGTAAAATCAAACGATGGAACACTTGTTCCTATGACGATTATTCATCCTAAAGGGATCAAATATGATGGTACTGCTCCTACATGGTTAACTACCTATGGTGCATATGGTGTAAGTCAGCGCGCTTTTTTTGATGCTACACGTTTAATTTGGCTTGAAAGAGGTGGAATAATTGCAATTGCTCACGTTCGAGGAGGTGGAGAATTAGGCGAAGATTGGCATATTGGCGGTAGCTTAGCTAATAAACAAAACTCAGTTGATGACTTTATAAAATGCGCACAATATTTAATTAATCATAATATTACTCAACCATCTAAGCTAGTTATCAGCGGTGAGAGTGCGGGTGGTATTATAATTGGAATGGCATTAGCTAAACATCCTGAACTTTTTGCTGCGGCATCTATTAATGTGGGTATGTTAAATATGAGTCGATTAGATAAAATCGCCATTGGTAAAGCAAACTTTGCTGAGTTTGGCTCGCCATTAAACTCAAAACAGTTAAAGGATTTATCTAAAATAGATGCTTATTTAAATTTAAAAGATTATGTTACGTATCCACCGGTTATGATTTCGGTAGGTTTGAAAGATGAACGTGTAGCACCATGGCAAAGTGCTAAATTTATCGCTCGTCTTAATGAGATAAACCATACCCAAAAACAGCAGGTATTAGTTGTAGCAGATCAATATGAAGGGCATTTTTTTGATAATTTTCTAAATACAGTCGAGTTTTTTATTTGGAAAACCACGCCAACACCATAATTAAAAAATAGTTAATATTAGAGTTAATATTATTTATGACAATCCTCATCATCAAATAAGTCATTTGGGTGTACTTATCATCGTGAAAAATTATCTGGAAAAGGAATATCAATAAAAACTAGCCAGCAATTTAAATAACGATAGTTTTATATAATTCGCTATTATCTTTTAATACTCTTAAAAAATAATTCTTATCTCACTTGTTTTATGATGATATTTTGTTTTAATAGTCAATAAAGATTTCTTTATATAACATCTACCGTTGGAAATAAAATATGAAAAATGTTGGTTTTGTTGGTTGGCGTGGAATGGTTGGTTCCGTCCTTATGCAACGTATGGTTGAAGAGCATGATTTTGATTATATCAATCCTGTTTTCTTTTCTACTTCTCAAGCTGGTCAAGCTGCCCCTACCTTTGGTGGTAAAACAGGAACATTACAAAGTGCCGATAATATTGATGCTTTGAAAGCATTAGATATTATAGTGACTTGCCAAGGTGGTGATTATACTTCTGAAATTTATAAAAAATTGCGTGCAACTGGCTGGCAAGGTTACTGGATTGATGCGGCATCAACATTGAGAATGGAAGATGAAGCAATCATTGTTCTTGATCCAGTCAATAAAGCTAATATTCATGCAGCTTTAGATAGAGGTATCAAAACCTTTGTTGGTGGTAACTGTACCGTAAGTTTAATGTTAATGTCGCTTGGTGGATTGTTTGCTGAAAACTTAGTTGATTGGGTATCGGTATCAACTTATCAAGCTGCTTCAGGTGGCGGTGCGCGTCATATGCGTGAATTGCTTACCCAAATGGGCATGTTAAACGCCGAAGTAGCTAAAGAGCTACAAGACCCTAATTCTTCGATCTTAGATATTGAACGGAAAGTGACGCAAAAAATGCGTGATGGTAGTTTACCAACAGATAATTTTGGTGTGCCATTAGCGGGTAGTTTAATCCCTTGGATTGATAAAGCTCTTGATAATGGTCAAAGTAAAGAAGAATGGAAAGGCCAGGCTGAAACGAATAAGATTTTAGGTACTAGCCAAATTATTCCTGTTGATGGACTTTGTGTGCGTATTGGAGCATTACGTTGCCATAGTCAATCATTTACCATCAAACTCAAAAAAGACATCAGTGTACCAGAAGTTGAAAAACTACTTGCTGCGCATAACGATTGGGTAAAAGTTATCCCTAATGATCGTGATTTATCAATGCGTGAGCTGACTCCAGCAGCTGTTACTGGTACATTAACTACGCCAGTTGGACGTTTACGTAAACTTAATATGGGTAAAGACTATTTATCAGCCTTTACTGTTGGCGACCAGTTATTATGGGGAGCTGCCGAACCATTAAGAAGAATGCTTCGCATCTTAGCTTAATCAAAAAAAGCCCGGTTACCGGGCTTTTTTTGTGATATATGCACATTATAATGTAATGTTGTTTTCTAACAATGTCATTAATAATGAACCATTAAATAACGCTTGTTGTATCAATGCAAATGCACCAATTGCTGAACGGTCATTAAGCGATGAACAATTGATAGTAAGATTTTTTCTCAACTCTTCTAAACTTTGTGCGTTTAACGCGCTGTTTACCGCATTTAACAACACTTCTGATGATTTAGTTAATTCACCCGCTAACACAATTCGTTGTGGATTAAAAATATTCACCATCATAGCAACAGCACGACCAAGATTTTCACCAGCATCTTTGACTAACTTAATTGCCAGCTCATCGCCTTGATTAGCATATTTACAAATAGTGGAAATATTACAGTTATCTAAACTTAATTTAGTTGGATAACCTTGCTCAATCATCTGTTTAGCTCGAAACTCGATTGCTTTATTAACTACACGATTTTCCAAACAGCCAAAATTTCCACAATGGCAACGCTCTCCTAACGCATCGATTTGGATGTGTCCAACTTCACAAGCACTTTGATTATGGTTTGTTAATAGTTGCTGATTGACAATTACACCGGATCCCACACCGCGATGTACACGAATCAAAATTGAGTCATCAACATCTTGAGTTGAGCCAAAATAACTTTCGGCTAAAGCTAAACTTTGAATATCATTGCCAATAAAAATCGAAATGTTAAATTTATTACGAAGAGCGTCAGCTAGAGGCCAAGCTTTAACTTGAATATGAGGTGTATAACGAATAATCCCGCGAACAGAGTCAATCAAACCTGGTAATACCACTGATATAGCAACAAGATGTTTTATTTTTTTGCTATTTTGCTCTATGAACTGTTCAATTAATGCAATTAAATATTCTTCAGCTGATTCTTGGGTAAACGAGGTTAATGGATAAACTTCAGATACTAAACAGTTAGCACCAAGATCATATAGTTCAATGGTAACATGGGAACGACTTAATTGAATGGCAATAGTCTGATAGTAACCAAATTTTGCTTGTATTGACACAGCCGGACGCCCACCAGTTGATTGCTGTGCATCAACTTCTTTGATTAAATTTTTTTTAATAAGTTGGCGAGTAATTTTGGTTATACTGGCTGGTGCTAATTGACTAATTTCGGCGAGTTGTATCCGTGAAACTGGGGCTTGCTGAACAATCAAACGGTAAATCATAGCGTAATTTAATTGTTTGATTAGCTCAGCATTGCCAACTAGGTGTAGATAATTAAAGGTCATATTTTATCTCAATATTTTCATTAACTATCTAACATTCTAGCGGGTCATTACTCCATTAACAACCGTTTTCACGTTTGAAAAATCACGATTAAAAATAACTAAGTTCGCAATTTTACTTTCACTAATTGTACCAAGTTGTTTATCAACACCAATTGCTTTTGCAGGATAAAGCGTTGCCATTCTTAGAGCTTCATCTAAAGCAATACCAACATATTCAACTGCATTTTTAACTGCTTCAATCATAGTTAATGCTGAACCACCTAAAGTGCCATTTTCATCAACACAACGGCCATCTTTATAATAGATAGTTTTATCAGCAAATACGCCAGAGGTTAAATTAGACCCTGCTAATAACATAGCATCGGTAATCAAAATTAAATGATCTTGTTTAATTTTATGACTATTACGAATATTAGCCCAACTTACGTGTTGACCATCAGCAATAATACCGACATAAACTTCGGGTTCATCATAAATTGCACCAACAACACCGGGCTCTCGTCCAGTGATATAAGGCATTGCATTAAATAGATGCGTTCCTAAACGGATACCAGCATTAAAACCACGACGACAATCTTCATAATGACCGTTAGAATGACCGACAGAAACATGAATACCAGCATCAGCTAATTGCTTAATATAGTGAGATTCAACTTTTTCTGGGGCTAACGTAATGATTTTTATGACATCAGCATTTTCACAAAGGAAGTCGATCATTTTTTGTGAAGGTTGGCGGATGTAATTTACATTATGAATACCCTTCTTTTCTGGGTTAATGTAAGGGCCTTCAAGATGCAAACCTAATGCCTGATTTGGATGTTTAGCCAAATACTCACGCATAACGTTTACTGCTTTAATCATAAATTCATCAGTTGATGTGATTAAAGTTGGTAAATAGCTTGTACAACCATAAACTAGGTTAGTTTTTTGCATTTTTTCTAATGTCTCGACACTTAACGCATCGAGGGTCTCATTAAATTGTACACCACCACAACCATTGACTTGAATATCAATAAGACCCGGTGCAACAATGGCACTTTGTAAATCTTCAGTAGTGATATTAGCTGGTAGTTCTTCTTGTTTACAAACTTTGGCAATCTTATCGCCGTCAATAATAACGGCGTGATTTTCAAGAATTTCATAACCAGTGTAAATACGACAATTTGTTAATGCGTACATTGAGTTATCCTTTATAAAACGGTCACTTTAAGGTTATCAGCTTCCATTTGTTTAAAATATTTTAGTGTTTTCACTTTAAGATCATCAGTACTTGGCTCATCACAAACAATAATTGATGCTGGATGCATTTGTAATGCGGTAACTGTCCATAAATGATTAACGCATCCTTCAACACCGGCTTGTAACGCTAAACTTTTGTTGTGTCCACAAACTAATAAGATCACTTCCTGTGCATCCATTAATGTTGCAACACCGATCGTTAACGCATGTTTTGGAACTTGTTTGATATCATTATCAAAGAAGCGTGAGTTAGCGATAATTGTGTCTTCAGTCAAAGTTTTAATTCGAGTTCTTGAACAAAGTGAAGAACCTGGTTCGTTAAATGCAATATGTCCATCTTGACCAACACCACCAACGAAAATATTGATTTTACCGTAAGATTTAATCTTTTCTTCATATTCGCGGCATTCTTGATCGATATCTGGTGCATTACCATTTAATATATGGATATTGTTTTTATCAATATCAATATGGTTGAAGAAATTTTCATACATGAAAGTGTGATAACTTTGAGGGTGATCTTCTGGAAGACCGACATACTCATCCATATTAAAGGTAACAACGTGTTTAAAACTGACTTTACCTGCTTGATATTGTTTGATGAGTTGTTGATACATAACTAGCGGAGAACTACCTGTAGGTAAACCTAATAAAAACGGACGTTCCGCTGTCGGTTTAAATTGATTAATTTTGTTAACAATGCGCTGTGCTACCCAAGCGCCGACTTCTTGCGCATTTACTAAAGGAATAAGTCTCATAAGATACAGCCTCTTCTGATATAATTAAATAAAATCTTTTTTTTTAACGTAAAATATGTTGAGCATATTCTACTATATTAAACTAATTAATCAAAAATAAATCGTGATATAAATCACAAAAAGCAAACATTTAATTTGCGAAGTAAAATAATATAATGTGAAATATAGTTGACTTACTTACATTTACTTAAAGATGTGAAATTTCATTATTTTTTAAGTAACCCAAAATAATAATATGAGGTAAAACTTATGGGAATTTTAGCTTATTTACAACGCATTGGGCGCTCGTTGATGGTGCCGGTGGCAGTATTACCTGCAGCGGCAATATTGCTTGGTATAGGTTACTGGATTGATCCAAATGGCTGGGGACAAAATAGTATTATTGCTGCCTTTTTAATAAAATCTGGTGGTGCAATTATTGAAAACATGCCAA
>CALYPO010000067.1 GCA_945276085.1 uncultured Gilliamella sp. | reverse complement strand
TGGAGTTTATTACCCGGTACTTATCGAGGTGTGGAATTTGGTAGTTTGCTTGATTTCGATGATGCCGGCTCTTTATCCATGTCTTATATGTGGGCAGATAAATACAAAGCACCATGGTATAAACGACTTTATGAATTTAAACAATGGGGCAAAGGAAAAAAAATTGATTACCTCCATTCTGCTGGTTTGAAATATGACTTTAAAAATGATTTAGTGTTAGAAACCGCCTTTGGTCAAGCGCAAAATTATATGAACCAATTTTTTGGTAAAGCCTCATATAAAACCGATATTTTCAATAATCCACTTACCATGAGTTATCAATTTTATGGGGCTAAAGATCAGTCTCATAAAGGAAAAAATGTTTATGATGGTTTGGCGTGGTTGCAAGCAGCTACTTTAGGTTATCAAATGGGACCGGTTGGTCTACGACTTGAAGGTGTGGTTGTTAAAGCGAAAGGGGAACAGGGCTACTTTCTACAGCGCATGACGCCGGATTATGCTTCTTCAAATGGTCGATTAGATGTGTGGTGGAATTCACGTTCTGACTTTAATGCCAATGGTGAGAAGGCGATATTTACTGAAGTCACTTATGATTTAGGCGATCTATCAAATTACTTAACCGGTTGGAAAGCAGGTATGTCTTATGCTTATGGTTGGGATGCAAAACCGAGCACAAACAAACAGTTTAACCAAAAGAAACGTTTAATTGAGTCAGCTTATAATTTTGATTTAGGTTATACCGTACAAAATGGTTGGATAAAAGATACGTCTTTACAACTTCATTATACCAAATACAACAATCACACCAATATCCCAAGCTGGGAGGGCGGATATGGCAATATCTTCCAAGATGAACACGATATCAAATTTATTGTTACTGTTCCTTTCACCATTTTCAATGCTAAACAAAAATAGGTAATTGTCATGATAAAATTTAAATCAGCTATTATAGCTACATCGATAGCATCATTATTCAGTATGGGCACTGCACAATCAGTGAATGCTTCACAAAAAATTGTGGATACCATGAGTTCACAATTACGCCTAAATTATCATATAGTAGATAATAATGCTGTAAATCATGGTGTAGATTGTGCTGCATTGGGGGCAGATTGGGCATCTTGTAACAAAGTGACGTTAACGCTTAAAAACACGGGGCCTGCGATAACTGACAAAGATTGGGCAATCTATTTTCATAATATTCGGATGATTTTAGCCGTCAATAATGATCAATTTAAAATCACCCATGTGACAGGTGATTTGCACAAGCTTGAACCGACTAACAAATTCAAAGGCATTCCCGAGAAAGCTATTGTGAACATCCCCATCATTGGTGAATATTGGCAAATTAGTGAAAGTGATGTGATGCCTAGATGGTATGTTACCTCGTCAAATGCTGAACCTAAAGTGATTGTTAATACGGATACTGATTCTGATAATCTATCGGCATTTGTTGAACCTTTAGGCGAACAATGGAAAATATCCCCCAATGATCATAATATTTTAATGACGCCTGAACATCGTTATCATCATAACAATGATATACAACTTATTAATGCCGAGTTGTTAAGAGGACAGATTTTGCCGACACCATCGAAACTTACTGTTGGTAAGGAAATGGTCATCCTCAATGAAAATGGTGTTAATTTAGTCCTTAATGGCTTAGCAAAAGAGAGCGAATCGGTATTAAATGAACATTTTAAAGTATTGAATATCCCTGTTAGCGGTAAAGGCTTTAACATTAAAGCCTCAATTGATAAAAGTGCATTTGAGAAAGGGGTAAAAGGGAGTTATAAGTTAGATATCACTCCTGAAGGGGCAACCATTTTAGCTTTTGATCAAAGTGGCATTTTTTATGGTGTAGAATCGATATTATCTGTATTACATGCCAATAATCCTCAAATTATTCCTGTACTTTCAGCTGAGGATGCCCCGCGATTCGAATATCGTGGAATGATGTTAGATACCGGTCGAAATTTCAAAAGTAAAGAAGCGGTATTACAGTTACTTGATACGATGTCAAAATATAAAATGAATAAATTTCATTTCCATTTGAGTGATGATGAGGGGTGGCGAATTGAAATTCCAGGTTTACCTGAACTGACCAATTTTGGTAGTAAACGTTGTCATGATTTGAGTGAGAAAAAATGCTTATTACCACAACTCGGATCGGGTCCAAATAGCAATAATAGCGGCAGTGGATACTTTACTCGAGATGATTATATTGAGATCGTAAAATACGCCAATGCTCGTTTTATTGAAGTCATCCCAGAAATCGATATGCCTGCTCATGCTAGAGCCGCTATTAGGTCGATGGAAGTGAGATATCAACGCCTAATGGAACAAGGACAAGAACAACAAGCGAATGAATATCGATTGGTTGATCCAAGCGATACATCCAATACAACAACGGTACAATTTTATAATCGACAAAGTTATCTCAATCCATGTTTGGAGTCTTCGAAAAAATTTGTTAATAAAGTCATTAGTGAAATCGCTAAAATGCATGTTGAAGCTAACCAGCCCATTACAACTTGGCATTTTGGTGGTGATGAAGCAAAAAACATTCATTTCGGTAATGGCTACCAAGATATCCATGCCGCTCAAAAAGAGGCTGGTAAAGGTTTAATCGATCAAAGTGTTGAAGATCATCCATGGGCAAAATCACAAGCCTGCCAAACCTTTGTCAATACTGGCATAGTTGAGAATTTTGAACATTTACCAAGTTATTTTGCCGTCGAAGTAAGTAAAATCATTAAAGACAATGGGATTAATCGCATGCAAGTTTGGCAAGATGGTGTAAAATTTGCTACTGATGCCAACGCTTTTGCCACCGATGAAGTGATTGTCAATTTCTGGGATAACTTGTATTGGGGCGGGTATGATTCAGTGAATGAATTTGCCAATAAGGGCTATAAAGTTATTGTATCTAATCCTGATTATGTCTATTTAGATATGCCTTACGAAGTTAATCCAAAAGAAAGCGGGTATTATTGGGCTGCTCGGTTTAATGACGAACGCAAAATCTTCAGTTTTGCGCCAGATAACTTGCCACAAAATGCTGAAACTTCTTTTGATCGTAACGGTGATGCCTTTGCAGCTAAAGGTTCAATGGATTGGCCAGGTGCATATGGTTTATCAGCACAAATTTGGACTGAAAATATTCGCACAGATGAGAAAATGGCTTATATGACCTATCCTCGATTACTCAGTGTTGCCGAACGCGCATGGCATAAAGCCGATTGGGAAACAAATTATCAAAAAGATCGCCAATTCAAAATAGGTGAAACCCATTATGTTGATCAGCAAAAACTTTTTAATGATTGGAACCAATTTGCCAATTTATTAGGGCAACGAGAATTAGCTAAATTGGATGCGGCTTTAGTTGATTATCGTCTACCTGTCCCTGGAGCAAAAATTGAAAATGGTAAATTGATAGCAAATATTGTTTTCCCTGGTTTAAGTATTGAATATTCAATTGATAAAGGGCAGCAGTGGCAGCGTTATCAAGGTCCAGTTTCGCTGAATCATCACGACAAAATTTTTGTGCGTAGTGTTTCGCCAAATCAGAAAAGAAAGAGTCGTATCGAAGAATTATAATACGTTAAGCAATAAATATTCTTATCCGTTAAATATGCGGATAAGAATGCCGTTTATTATTTTTTATGATTAGTGGAGGGTTTCAGCAGATTCGTCTTCAATAAAATCATCATCACTACCATCTTCATAATAAGTACCCCATCCGTCGTAATTGACGTTAAATTGATTGGCCAGCGTGATTATTTCAGCAATTTGTGCGTTGATAAGTTCGGCATTAAGAGGGCTTTCTGCAATAATATCAAAGCCAATAACTAAATTACCCGCATCATCTACATCTTCATCGGGATCGGTTGCTTCATAGCCTAATTTGTAAGCTTCTACTGCAACCTTTTCTAAATTATCAAAATTTTGTGATGAAATATGATGTTCAATCAAATAAAGTGCATGAGGATCGCTACCATCATCTAAAAGTTCCTCAATAATAGCTAATGTATCTTGCTGAGCAAGCATAATTTGATCTTTCATAATATACCTTTTAGTGGTCATACAAATTGTGTGGTATATTACACGTTTAAAAATAATTATCGAGAAAAAAATGATCGTTGACTTACATTCGCACACTACTGCATCGGATGGAATTTTAAAGCCAACAGATTTAGTCAAAAGGGCCGTTGAAAATCAACTTCAAATGTTGGCTATTACCGATCATGATACAGTAAAAGGATTGCCAGAAGCCATATACACTATTGAAAAAGACAAATTACCTATAAAATTAATTCGTGGCGTTGAAATATCAACAGCCTGGAAAAATAATGAAATACACATTGTTGGCTTAAATATTGATATTGAAGATCCCCAATTAACTGCTTTGTTATTACGGCAAGAGCAAGGTCGCATAGATAGAGCAAAGGCTATTAGTAATAAATTAGCAAAAGTAAGTATTGAAAATGCTTATGAACAAGCTCAAGAATATGCTAAAGGTGATATTGTCTCACGTGCTCATTTTGCACGTTTTTTAGTGGCTAAAGGGTATGTAAAAGATGTGAATCGAGCCTTCAAAAAATATTTAGGCAAAAGTGGTTATGCTTACGTACCTTCGCAATGTTGCACGATTGAACACGCGGTAAATGCGATACATAATGCGGGAGGGCAAGCAGTACTTGCACATCCCAGTCGTTATGATTTAACGTTAACTAAGTTAAAACTTTTGCTTAGTGATTTTAAACAATTTGGCGGTGATGCAATGGAAGTTTCGCAAAGTCGACAAACACCAACTGATCTACAATTATTAGCTAAACTCGCAAATGAATTTGGATTACTGGCATCACAAGGATCGGATTTTCATGATTTGGTTAATTATCTTGATTTAGGTAAAACAGCACCACTACCAAGCAGTGTTACACCAATCTGGCATAATTGGGTGTTATAAATGAAGATTGATATTAAGATACGTCAGATTGATATTGTTGAAAATTATTAATTGTGATCATTTAAACTAAAATGATATGTTAAATATAAAATTGGATTGAACAACATTATGAGCCAAACTTTTTATATTCATCCTGATAATCCACAAACTCGATTATTAGAGCAAGTGGTAAAAATATTGAATGATGGTGGCGTAATAGCTTTTCCGACTGATTCTGGCTATTCACTTGGTTGTTTGTTAGATAATAAATATGGCGTAGATCGTATTTGTCAAATCCGTCAGTTAGATAAACATCACAATTTTACGCTAATGTGCCGTGATCTTTCAGAACTTTCATCCTATGCTTTTGTGGATAATACCACTTTTCGGCTCTTAAAAAATAATACACCAGGTCGGTATGTTTTTATTTTGTCCGCGAGTAAAGAAGTTCCACGACGATTAATGAATGAAAAACGTAAAACGATTGGATTACGTATTCCTGATAACAAAATAGATCTGACTTTATTGGAATTATTAGGTCAACCTTTGATGACAACTACATTAATTTTACCCAATGATACTCAGGCCCAATCCGATCCCGATGAGATAGAAGATAAAATTGGCCATCAACTTGATGCAATTGTACATGGCGGCTATATTAGCGAACAACCAACAACCGTTATAGACTTGACCCATGACTACCCTGATATTATTCGTCAAGGTAGTGGTGATACTACACCATTTGAATAGCCGTTTTTTTATACGTTATTTTAATATTGATAATGTTTTGAATAGATAAATGATACCTGAGAAGGTAACAGTGAGGACAATATGAAACATAGCACAACAGCAGTTTCAAAATATGAAAACACAGCAGATACAAGAAAAATAAAAAGCAATAAATCAACAGACAAACCGGTAAAGCTGCAAAAATCATTTTCGACAAAGCGGGCACCGTCTGTACACGATAACAGCGAAAAATTACAGAAAGTCTTAGCCAACTTGGGTAATGGTTCTCGCCGTGAAATTGAAGCAATGATCGCCGCAGGTCAAATTAGTGTTGATGGTAAAATTGCAACATTAGGTGATCGCGTTGATATTAATACTAATCCTAAAATTCGTATTAACGGTCATCTAGTACAACTTCGGAGTAAAGAAAAAGAAATCTGTCGTGTACTTGCCTACTATAAACCAGAAGGTGAGATTTGTTCCCGTAACGATCCTCAAGGTCGAGCAACCGTGTTTGAACGTTTGCCTCGTTTGAAAAATGCTAGATGGGTGAATATCGGTCGGCTTGATATTAATACTTCGGGATTGCTACTATTTACTACAGATGGTGAACTTGCCAATCGGTTAATGCATCCCAGACATGAAATTGAGCGAGAATATGCGGTTCGGGTTTTTGGTAATGTGACCGATCAACAAATTAGTCAACTGCGCAAAGGTATACAACTTGAAGATGGTCCTGCATCATTTAAATCGATCAAAGCGCAAGGTGGTGATGGTCTTAATCAATGGTTCAATGTGGTCATTACCGAAGGCCGTAATCGAGAAGTTCGTAGAATGTGGGAAGCCATAGATGTACAAGTAAGTCGATTGTTGCGTATTCGTTATGGTAACATCACGCTACCTAAAGGTTTATCACGTGGTACATGGATGGAGTTAAGCCTTGATTCAGTCAATTATTTACGGGAAATTGTTGGTTTACCTGCCGAAATTAAAAGTTTTACTGTAAATTCTACTTCGGGTAAGTCTAATGTTCGGCCTAAGCGAGTCAAACTGAATAACTTATCTCGATCATCGCGCCAAGCGACAGCAAAAAAGCCGACTCGTAAATAGAATCTGTCCTCCTAATGAATTCGATATTATTGGGAGGATACTTTCAACAACGCTATCTCATCTTTTCAAAATTAAATTTAATTTAGATTTTTGCTCATGACTATAGCAAAAAAAGTTAATAAATCGCCAAAAATTTTTTATAAACTTTGTTACGCTGATTAATACTGAGTTAATTAGTGATAAAAAAACAAACGATTGTCATCTGCAATGGACTGATAATTTAACTAAAATTTTTGAAAGGAAATATGATGCGGTTAACTATAGCAATTTTTTAATTTTTCTTTTAACAGCCTGTTATACTCGTACTGGTGACGATGCATATAAAGAAGGAAAATATTTAGAAAGTATTAGTTTATTAGCCACCGGTATTGAAGAGAAAGGTGAACGTAAATTTGATAAAGATAGTGCTAAAAAAAACTACATTCTTCAGTTAGTAATATTACAGCACATTATGAAACAAGTATTAGCTAATACCGCAACCACAGATTATCAGTCTTGCATTGATATCTATCAAAGCTTGCTCAGAATCATGTTAAACGATTGTTTCTTTAGTCAAACAGTAACTTCCTTTGATGATAAATACACTATTGAGCAGTTAGAACAAACCATTGCTAAATAATATTATGAATATGGTAAATCAATTACCGGTACCGACAGCCAAAGTTATGTAATGAAACTAAAGAAACATTAGAAATGAGATCGGATTTAGCTAATAAAATAATAGATCAGGCGCTATCGCAACGAGTAACAATTAAATCCCTACAAATATGAATTGAGGCAGGGATTTTAAATTCAAAATAAATGGATATTTTTTTTAGTTTTAACTATATAATTTTTTATGTAACTAATTAGAATAATGTAAATTATTTTCAATGATTAAAGATAGGTTTAACAAATGGAAGTAAAAATTATGAGGAATTTAATTGTTGTTTTGTTAATGTTTTGGTTAGCGAGTTGTAGCCATACACGCACTTATGAAGAAGCATATAATGAAGGATACTATCTTCAAAGTATTAATATATTAGCACTCAATATTGAACAAAAAGGTATAGCTAAATTCAAGCAAGAAGATGCTGAGCATTTGCGCAATTTGGTTAATCGCGTGATGGTTAAATATGAAGCAGACTTAGCTGATAGCGCGGCTAACGATTACGAAGATAAAATTTCCACTTATAATAAATTAATGGAAATGCATGATCGCTTAAGTAATCAATTTTATAGT